>JAAXGF010000040.1 GCA_012267605.1 Alphaproteobacteria bacterium
TGTTCCTCGCCGAGCAGCTTACCGATTTCTACCCGGACCTCCTCGACGAACGGTTCATTTCGAGTTTCGCGCTTTATCACCAGCGGTATTCGACCAACACGTTTCCCACTTGGCGTCTCGCCCAGCCGTTTCGCATGCTCGCGCACAACGGCGAAATCAACACCTTGAGGGGTAACGTCAATTGGATGCGTTGCCATGAACCGCGTATGGTCAGCGAAGTGTTCGGCGAGGAAAGTGAGAATATCAAACCGGTAATTCAGCCCGGAAGTTCGGATTCGGCAGCACTCGACGCGGCGTTCGAGGTTTTGGTGCGGGCTGGCCGATCCGCCCCGCTGGCCAAAACCGTGCTGATTCCGGAAGCATGGTCGAAAGTGAAGGGCATGCCGGAAAGTCACCGGGCGCTATACAGTTATTGCAATACGGTTATGGAGCCGTGGGACGGTCCGGCGGCGATTGCTGCTACGGATGGCCGTTGGGTGGTTGCGGGCATGGACCGAAACGGCCTTCGGCCGATGCGCTTTACCATTACTTCGGACCACTTATTGATCGTCGGATCCGAGGCTGGGATGGTCCCGGTGGCGGAAAAGCTTATCGTTGAAAAGGGCCGGTTGGGTCCCGGCCAGATGATCGCCGTCGATCTCGACGAGGGAAAGCTCTTCCATGACCGCGACCTGAAAGATCACCTAGCTGTCCAACGACCCTACGAGGATTGGATTAAAAACATCACTAGTCTCCAGGATCTCAAGGCCAAGGATGTGCCCGCCGAATTCGAGGGAGAAATATTGCGTCGGTGCCAACGGGCCGCAGGGTTCACGATGGAGCAGCTTGAACTCATTTTGCAGCCCATGGTCACCGACGCCAAGGAGCCGGTCGGGTCGATGGGCGACGACGCACCGCTCGCTGTGCTTTCGGATCATTATCGCGGGTTGCACCATTTTTTCCGCCAGCGCTTCAGCCAAGTCACGAACCCGCCCATCGATTCTTTGCGAGAATCACGGGTAATGACCCTGGCGACTCGACTTGGCAACCTTGGGAATGTGCTCGACGAGGACGCTAGTCAGACGGATATTTTGTTCCTGCAGTCACCGGTCTTGACGAATCGGGAATTCACGGCGGTGTGCGCCCACATGGGCGAATCGTCGATCGAACTCGATGCCACGTTTTCGATTGATGACGGCGACGACGCCATGAGCCGTGCGGTCAGCGAATTGCAGTGCGAAGCCGAGGACGCGGTACGCCGCGGCTGCGGCCATTTGGTGCTCAGCGATCGGGGTATTGGCAAAGGGCGCGCTGCGATTCCGATGATCCTCGCCGTGGGCGCCGTTCACACTCATTTGGTAAAGCAGGAACTACGCACATTTACCTCGGTCAATGTTCGTTCGGCCGAGTGTCTCGATGTGCATTATTTCGCCGTGCTCATCGGTGTCGGCGCGACCACTGTCAATGCCTATTTGACGGAAGAATCGATCGCCGATCGCCATCGCCGCGGGTTGTTCCCCGGCCTGACCCTTGATCAATGCAACCGGCAATTCAAGACAGCGGTTGACCAGGGTCTTTTGAAAATTATGTCGAAGCTCGGTATTTCAGTCTTGAGCTCATACCGCGGCGGCCAAAATTTCGAGTCCATCGGACTGTCGCGCACCTTGGTGGCGGAAATCTTCCCCGGCATGCCGTCGCGCATTTCGGGCATTGGCTACGGGGGTATCCAGCGTAAGGTCGTCGACCTACACCGTGAGGCGTTCCAGGCGACCACGAGCGCCCTGCCAATCGGTGGTTTCTACCGCTACCGCCGCGGCGGCGAAGTCCATTCCTTCGCGCCTGCCATGGTTCACATGTTGCAGGATGCGGTGGCCACGGATTCCTACCAGACCTATCGCAAGTACAGCGACGGCTTGCGCAAATTGCCGCCGATCAATCTCCGTGATTTGCTCGATTTCAAACACGACCGCGACCCGGTTCCGTTGGAAGAGGTTGAGTCGATTACCGATATCCGAAAGCGCTTTGTCACCCCGGGCATGTCATTGGGTGCGCTGAGCCCTGAGGCGCACGAGACCTTGACAATCGCCATGAATCGGATTGGCGCGAAGTCGAATTCGGGTGAGGGGGGCGAAGGGCCCGAGCGCTATCAACCGCGGTCAAACGGTGATAATCCAAACTCGAATATCAAGCAGATCGCTTCTGGACGATTCGGTGTTACCGCCGACTACCTAAATCACTGCAACGAAATTCAGATCAAAGTCGCTCAGGGTGCCAAGCCGGGAGAAGGGGGCCAACTTCCGGGGTTCAAAGTCAGTGTCGAGATCGCCCGGCTGCGCCACTCAACGCCTGGTGTGACGCTGATTTCTCCGCCGCCCCACCACGACATCTACTCCATCGAAGACTTGGCGCAGCTAATTTACGATCTCAAGCAAATCAACCCGCGGGCCAAAGTTTCGGTGAAGCTCGTTGCCCTCGCCGGTGTCGGAACGGTGGCCACCGGTGTGGCCAAGGCTAGGGCGGATACCATTCTCATCGCGGGTAATGCCGGCGGTACCGGCGCTAGTCCACAAACGAGCATTAAGTACGCTGGTATCCCTTGGGAAATTGGCTTGGCGGAGACCAACCAATTGTTAACCCTCAACCATTTGCGCCACCGAGTCACGCTACGGACCGACGGCGGTATCCGCACCGGACGCGACGTCGTCATCGCATCCATGCTTGGCGCCGAAGGTTTCGGTGTCGGCACCACCGCGTTGGTGGCCATGGGCTGCATAATTGTGCGCCAATGCCACAGCAACACGTGTCCGGTGGGCGTTTGCACGCAGGATCCGGCATTGCGCAAGAAATTCGAGGGTACCCCCGAAAAGGTGGTGAACCTGTTTAGCTTCATCGCCGAGGAAGTGCGTGAAATTCTCGCGGAGCTGGGCTTCCGTTCGCTCCAAGAAGTGATTGGCCGCACCGATCTTTTGGCCCAAGTAAGCCGCGGCAGCGACTACCTCGATGATCTCGACCTCAATCCGCTTCTGGCTCAGGCCGATCCAGCGGGCAACACCCGTTATTGCAGCCTCGAGGGCCGCAACGAACCTCCTGAAACCCTCGATGCGCAAATGATAGAGGACGCTAAGCCGGCGCTCGACGGCGGCGAACGCATGCAACTCGCCTATAACATTCGCAACACACAGCGAGCAATCGGCACAAAGTTAAGCTCGATGATCACCCGTCGCTTCGGGCTCACCGGCTTGCAGCCGGGGCACATCACCGTGCGCTTGAGGGGGTCGGCCGGTCAATCCCTCGGGGCTTTCGCGGTACAAGGCCTAAAGCTCGAGGTGTTCGGCGATTCCAACGATTACGTAGGCAAGGGGCTTTCCGGGGGCACCATCGTTGTGCGTCCGCGCACGGCGAGTACCCTGCGAAGCAACGACAACACGATCATCGGTAATACGGTGCTTTACGGTGCTACTGCGGGGAAACTCTTCGCGGCTGGTCAGGCCGGTGAGCGCTTCGCGGTGCGCAATTCGGGTGCCCAGGTCGTAGTCGAGGGTTGCGGCGCCAACGGCTGCGAGTACATGACCGGTGGAACCGCCGTCATCCTTGGACAAGTGGGGAATAATTTCGCTGCCGGAATGACTGGAGGCATAGCATTTGTTTACGATACCGGCGATGACTTGGCTGTCCGCATTAACGCGGATTCGGTAATATACCAACCCATTGCCAGCGAATACTGGGAAGGCGTGATGCGTGCCTTGGTCGAGGAGCACGCTAAGGAAACCCAGTCACGTTTCGCCTCGGATCTGATCGCCAACTGGATCGTGGTGCGCGAACAATTTTGGCAGGTCTGCCCCAAGGAAATGATCGCCCGTCACGAAAAGGACGGCCATCCGTTGACCGACGAACCGGAGGCCGCCTCAGCTTGATTCTGTAGAGCTGGCAAGTTGACCGCGCGCTTTTCGCTTTGCGAATCGTGACGCGATCCGCGATGGCTTTCGCACGACTGCCGATTGTGGAATTCAGAATGTGCTTCTAAACGTCCATCTGTTGGACAGAATTCCCAGAGATTCTATCGGCTGCTTGACACAGGTTGACGGGCCGCGTTTAGCTTGCGGTTTCGGCTGTGGAGTTGGAGCATGGACAACGGTGATTTGAAGGCTGTGATCGAGCAGGCCTGGGAGAGCCGTGACGCGATTGATCCCACGACCTCTGGGCAAGTGCGCGATGCCGTCGAGTCGGCCTTAGCTTCGCTCGATTCGGGCGCGTTGCGCGTGGCCGAAAAGATCGAGGGAACATGGCGCGTTAACCAGTGGCTTAAGATGGCCGTGCTGCTGTCGTTTCGCCTCAACGACATGCGGCCGATCGCCGGTGCGCCGGGCGACGACGCCGCGTGGTTCGACAAGGTGCCATCAAAGTTCGAGGGATGGGATGCGGCGCGGTTTCGCGACGCCGGATTCCGCGCCGTGCCATCTTGCGTGGTTCGCCATTCAGCATATATCGCCCCGGGCGTCGTTCTCATGCCCTGCTTTGTGAACCTTGGAGCGCGCGTCGAGTCGGGCACCATGATTGATACCTGGGCCACCGTGGGCAGTTGCGCGCAGATCGGCGGAAACTGCCACATATCCGGTGGCGCCGGGATCGGGGGAGTGCTCGAGCCCTTGCAAGCCGGCCCGGTGATCATCGAGGACGGCTGCTTTATCGGTGCACGCAGTGAAGTGGCGGAAGGGGTCGTCGTCGAGACCGGCGCTGTTCTGTCGATGGGCGTATTCATTGGTGCATCGACAAAGATTGTCGATCGGGCCTCCGGTGAGATTCATTATGGGCGGGTGCCCGCATATTCCGTGGTCGTTCCCGGAACGCTGCCGGGCCGTGCCCCTGGTGACCCGTCTTTGTATTGCGCGGTGATCGTCAAACGGGTCGACGAGCGGACACGATCGAAGACGTCGATCAACGAGCTGTTGCGCGCGTGAGC
>JAAXGF010000191.1 GCA_012267605.1 Alphaproteobacteria bacterium
TTATTTTGGAAAGATGTCTAATTACGTTGGTGCCGGTACGCGCGGACTCGCACGCCCCTTCAATCAGTTTCATGGCGCTAAGTCCCAACGCCGCGGACGACTGGTTGGGCGCCCCCAGCACCGCATCGACCAAATTATCCGTTGGCGCATAGATGGGATAAATTGAATCGTCGGAAAGATTGGGATAGTCGCGCACCTCCCCGGTGCGAGAGTGGTACTGCATCGTTCCCCTCCATAGTTCCATGAAGATCATGCCTTCACTCCCGTAAACGCGCAATTCATAGTTCCTATCGCTGGGCATAGTGGCTCCGGTGCTGGCAATCGACACGAGCGCACCGCCATCGAGTTTGACGTTTAATGTGTCATATACATCAACACGCGTGCCATGGTTGTCGAACCGCGCGAACACTTCAACCGGTTCTTGACCGGTAATGAATGCCAAGTGTCCGCCGACGTGGGAGATCTGATTGTAAATCTGACCGCCGCCGCACACCGCCGGGTCGCTGCTCCCCGCCGGTTCCGGTTTCAGGTAGGGCGGCTGTGCGGTCTCGAACGAGTCGGTATCCGCGAAAACCTCCTCCCAGGGTAGCCCGCGAAAGAAGCCCAAACAGAAATTCGTCATCAACACGCTAATCATCTTGATGTCGCCTATCGCACCTGATTGGATCAACCTCCGTGCTTCAACCGCATGTTCGGTGTAGTGCCATGGCCCGCTGATTAGAAACTGTACGCCCTGCTCATCCGCGAGATCGACGAGCGTCTTGGCTTGAGTTGCGGTGAATGTCATCGGCTTTTCGATGAGCACGTGGAGCCCCCGTTCCAACGCCGCTTTGGCGTGCGGATAGTGCATATTCACCGTGGAACTGATAACCACCGCGTCAAGATTGTCAATCGCGAGCACGTCGTCCACGCAAGACACGCTGAGGGGAACTCCAAAATCGCGGGCAATCTTTCGCGCCGTGTCCCGGTCGCGGTGATGCACGCACAACAGTTCTGCCTTGGGGTGGCGCAGCAACGCGGGTATATGAGCGGTGGTGCCCCACCAACCGGCGCCGATGACTGCACAACGAACTTTGTTTTTCATGGGTGGTCAAATCAATAAAGGTTTCAACGTCGATAGTTCACAATTGGACGGTATTTTCAATTGCCGCGGAAATAGTCGCTCAAATCTTCTGTCTGCTAAAACCGGCACGGTTCACTCGGCAGTAGAAATGTGAGAACGCCTGCATTCGTCGAGAAGGAACGGTCGGAAGGGAAAAAACTCACGAGCTGTGTCGAATCTCGTGAAATGGGGTTATAAATCTGCGTATGGTTCAGGCTAGATGGAGCATGCGGATGCAGAGGTTGGATGCAGCCTTTGAATTAGCGGAGTGACAACGGGCCGGTGCGCACGACAGGCCAATGCAAAGATCGGTTGACGCGCACACCGTACCGTTGATGTTTGAATCGACACGAAAATCGGATATTGCTTGCGCCCGAACTGCCGACGGGTTGCAAGCAGGGTTAACGGTCGGTTTTAATCTTGCCCCAGGTTACGGAAAGTTTGTCGACGGGTTCAACTGAGGTGACAGCGGCTCCTGCCATTGCCTGAGCAATTTGCGATTCGTTCAGAGCTCCCCGCCACGCGCGAATCTCGTCAATCGTCCCTTCAAACCAACCTCTATTCTTGTGGCTTCTGCCGAGATACAGATTGGTAGTGTTATCAATCGAACCGGCGGCTGCGGCTTCTCCAATCTCGTGGTCGAGCACGCCGTCAATCCAGAACTGTATGATTGACGTATCCTTCCGAGTCACAACCACGTGATGCCATTCGCCATCGGCGACGGAGGTGTCTCCTCCCCTAACGAAGCCTTCGTTGGCGAGCCGTTCTTCGTCCGGGACACCATCATTAAAAATGGTATCAAGCTGACCCCCCGGCTCAATAGTAAGTCGGTACCCTCTGCAGCAGGGGGTATCCGGCGCATCCCAGGCTCCCCACTTGTTAAAGATATAGGACTGTTCCCCGTCGAGGCCAGTTCTAACCCAGGCTTCCAAACTCACATCACCGTTGCCAAAGTTGGTGGCAGGATCCGGGAAAATCTCTATGGCCTGTTCACTGGCGCGTGTAAACTTAATAGCGTTGCCATGCATACCGGCAACCACCTCCGGTCCATTCTCGAGAATTCCCACTAACCCGTTTACGTCCATGGTTTCGTCACCACTGATTTCGTCCATGGTGAAATGGAATGCTACCTCGGGAACTGTGGCGCTCTCTCCCGAGAAAGGCAATACACAGAGAAGAGCAATGACAGTAAAGGGGATTGCGAGGTGTTTCAATCTCAGCATTTCGGTTTCCTCCTGTTTATTTTTTCGTTGAACCTGACAGTGTCGAGTTGTACCGATTTACGACCCGGATCACATTAATCCGGGCGGCTTTGAACTCCGACACCATGAGGCGTTGAACGACTCTTTCCGTGGTTCTTGACGCTATGATACACAAGACGCACCGTCCACATTGTACCGATTCGATAATGTGGATACTCTGCCATTATAGTAGTTGATGTGTATGGAGTCAAGCAGAATCATCAAGATTCTGTTTGAAGAATAGATTGCCGCTTTATGTTTGGGCATTTAAGGAGGGTATTTAATGTGCGGTGGTCGTCACTTGCCAGAAAGACCGAAGATTCAAAGAAGGGCTTAGAAGATTGGTGGGCAGTGCTCACCCTACATAGTTAGACTGCCGCATTATGTTTGGATTCGAGGTGGTGTTTTAGAGTGGTTTAGTCGGCAAGCGTGAAATGCAGGAAAGGAGATCGCGACCGGGAAAAGATCTCTATCGCGCTCACTATCCATTCGCTTGATCTATTCGCTCATTTGATCTCCTACAGATGAGGTGTTGGGTTTCTCTCGAATGTCCCACGCTTTCGGGCGGGTCAAAAAAAATGGAAGGCATTCTCTCTGCGCGCGTTTTCTCTTGGATTTTCGTTCAACCCAACCTACATTCTGTTGGTTTATTGCGCTTCGATTTCCCGGATCATGGCTATTGTCTCGTCGGCTTCGGGGAAGTTTGACGATAGCTTCAAGGCAATCTTAAACGCCTTCAGCGCATTGCGATTATCCCGATTTCCAAAATATGCCATTCCGAGATGGTAGTAAACCGTGGGCGAATCGGGGAGAAGTTTGGCGGCGAGCGTGAGCGTTTTCAATGCGGCACTGTAATTGCCCCGCTTAAAATAAACCCAGCCTAGCGTATCGAGAGACATGGGGTGTCCCCCATCCTCGGGTCCAACTTTCGCAGCTTCCCGTGCAAGGTTGAGCGCTTCGTCCAAATTCCCGTCGTTCTCGGCGTAGTAAAACGCCAGGTTGTTCATGGCTCTGATTGACGCCGGATTGAGTGCCAATGCCTTCTGAAGATACGGTCCGGCAAGTTCCGGGTTGCCCGATCTCCCATGGGCGATTGCGAGACTGTTGTAAATCTTCAGCAGGTCGTTCTCGTTCTGATGGTCGTAGCCACGGCTAGCGGACAGTGCACGTTCCAAGGCTGCAACCGCTTCATTGGCGCGTTCGATTCCAAGCAAAGAGACGCCGTAGAGATACCAGATTAACGGGTTTTTCTCGTCCTCCGAGACCACCACCGCCAATTCTTCGGCGGCACGGTCAAAATCCTTCGCCATGAAGTATCGCCGACCGCGCCGCGTGAACCAGAACTTGCTTACCCCCGCTTTTTCGACCTCCTCGTATAGCGGGTCGGGCATCTCGTTGTATTTTGTGGGTATCTGCGCCGCTTGAGCGTGACGACGGGATGACTCCTTGTCTCCCAATGCCAAGTAGACCTGCGCAAGCGCGGCGTGCACCTCACTCTGTTTCGGATTCAGCGCCAGTGCGCGTTGCAGATGGTCACGCGCCTTCTCGAACTGCTTGGCAGAGAGTGCAAGCTGACCCAATCGCAATTCGGAGAACGGATTTCGCGGTGCCAGTTCGCTGGCACGTTCGAAATGCCGTCCCGTGATTTTGAGCTTCCCGGAACTTCTGAGCGCATTCGCATAGTGAATATGCGCGGGTGCGTATGTCGAATCCAATTCAATTGCTTGCGCGTACACATCTGCCGCCTTCACGGGATCATTGTCTACCGCTCTCCCGAGGTAATAAAGCCATCGAAACGCATCGGGCTCGATCTGCGCCGCGTTTCGGTAGCAGCCAGCAGCCTCGGCGCGCCACTCGTGAGCCAAATAGACATGGCCGAGCCGACCCCAAGCGGCGGCGGATCCGGGATTGTAGGCAACCGTGGACCGGGCGGAATCAACCGCGTGTACGAGCCGCTTATTCGAAACCAATGCGAGGTCGCGCGGTGCGGGTATTCCTTCTAGTGCGTTCGATTGAGAGATCGCCCCATCAACACGAGCAATTCCAATGCAAACAGAGAGTATCACCAAGAAGATTCTCTTCATAGTGCGTCTCCGCTTCCTTTGTGCAGGGTAAGTTCTCGGTCAACCCCCAGCGGTTTGAAGCGTTCTCGGTCCCCGTCTGGCCACTTTATTTTGATCGATTCCACCACCTCAATCGTGCCAAGTCCAAAATGAGCGCGCAGTTGGCTGCTGCTGAGATAGCTGTAGCCGGGGAGTATGAGTCTAACGCACTCAGCGTCCGCCGTCACCACCGTCACTTCGGCGCCGATTGCGTCTCGATTCCCATCCATAGCCCGCACACGCAGCCAATGATTGTTCAGCCGAAGAGCATCATTGCGAAACACCCGCATCCCTTTGAGGTTGGCGACGACCATATCAATGTCGCCGTCAAGATCAACGTCTCCGAAGGCAAGTCCGCGGCTGACTTCAACTTGGTTGGCGAAAGCGCCGGCGAGCGCACTGATATGCGTGAAAACCCCGCTGCCGTCGTTTTGAAACAGTAGATTCGGCTCGGCGTACAAGTTCCAGAACTCGCCAACATTCGCTCCCGGAAACTTCGATCCGCGCCTGACGGCGCCGTTGACGAGTGCCAGGTCGAGGTCGCCGTCATTATCATAGTCGAAAAATCCGCAGCCGAAACCGGTATAACCCCGATCGACCGCCGCCAGCCCGGACGCTTCCGATGTGTCAACGAATATTCCGTACTCCGTGGCGGTGTAGAGCGTGTTGGTCTCGTCTCTCAAGTGTGTCATGAACAGGTCGAGACGCCCGTCACCGTTCACATCGCCGACGGTCACGCCCATGCTTGCTTCCGCCTCGCCGTACGCGTTGAACGCCACGCCGCGCATTACGGCTTCATCGGTAAACGTGCCGTCTCCGTTGTTGACCCACAGGTGGTTTGCCTCCTGATCGTTGGCGACATAGATATCTACCCAACCGTCTCCCGTCAGGTCTGCACAGGCGACCCCCAATCCCTTCCCCGGGGATGCGATACCAGCCGTTGCGGTCACATCCGAGAAGGTTCCATCCCCGTTATTGCGGTAGAGCGCGTCGAGCACCCCCTCGAAACTCTGGGGACCGCAATAAACGGTTCTGTCATTTCTGCTGCGGCAGGTAATGCCCGAGTCGAATAGAAGATATCGCACAACGTAGAGGTCCAGATCCCCATCCCGGTCGTAGTCGAAAAAGGCAGCCGATGAACTCCAGTGATCGCCGGAGAACCCGGCGGTGACCGTTGCGTCGATAAAGGTGCCGTCACCGTTGTTCAGGTAAAAGGCGTCGCGTCCGAAGTTGGTTACGTAGACATCCAGGTCGCCATCATTGTCGGTGTCTCCGACCGCGGCGCCTTGTCCATAACCCGGGTCATCCAAGCCGGCAGCAGATGCCACATTCCTATACGTCCCGTCGGGTAGCTGCCGGTAAAGCCGGTTGGGCGCCGGCCGGGCAGGCTTTCCGGGTGGAGGGCAAACTATTTGAAGCAGGTCGAGATCGCCGTCGCCGTCGTAGTCGAAAACGGAGACGCCTCCGCCCATAATCTCCGGCAGCGAATACGTACCGTCTGGCAACGGATCGGGGGCGTCGCTAAACTGCGACTCCGAGGTGATTTCCGTGAAGTACGGGGCGCTCAAATTGATGAGCCTGGACAGATTGTCGTCCGACAACGGCTTGGCTGCATCGTTAAACTGCATCTCCGGGGTGATTTGCGTGACGCTCACATTGATGGATATGGGGGGAGTGCGTCCTATTACATCGTGGATTAGGGAGGCGAAGAAGAAAACATACAGTGCGGTTGATAGGAGGATTATTTTATTCCGCATCGGTTTCTTGGCAGAGAACCTTTTTGCACAACTAGCAGAGCTGTTTCCGGTGATTTAGGGTTGGAATTCGCGGTACTCAACCTTGCCTTCGGTCTATGGGATGGGTTTGGGCGGGGCAAGATGGGAACCCGCCACCAGTGTTGCTATACACCTTTCGCCCTTCTTTCGTATGGGACGCAGATCTGCGTCCCATACAAATAATTCGGGCTAGGAAGTCGCGATTCGGAGATCGCTCCTACAAAACCCACGCCTCTCGTCCTATCAGGCATAAATGCTGCTGCGCTCCCGCACCCTACGGCACCACGACCGGGGTGCCGGAACGGCCGGAGTCGATGGCGGCTTGGACGGTGGCGCAAATGGCGCGTCCGGCGCGCGCGTTCAACATGGTGTCTCCATCGGTGTCGATCGCACGAGCGAAGTCTTCGGGCAGTTGGAAGTTGTTGTCGTCAGCGATTCGCTGGTGGGGGTATTCGGCCGCCGTTTGCCCCCGGTAGTAGACGCTAATCTCGGGGCGCGCCTCGCTGATAACCAGCGCTCCCTCCGATCCGAGCACGTGAATCTTAATCTCGCCGATGTCCGGGTGGCTGGCGGCGCCGATGCGGCCGATGCACAGCGTCCCTAGGATACCCTTGTCCATTTCTAGCGTAACGGTCGCAAGGTCCTCGATGTCGTTGTCGACGCAGGCTTGATGGAAGTGCGCGGTGGTGCGGGCAAAAACCTGTCGCACGTCTACTCCGGTCAGCATGCGTATGTAGGCGAGCGGATAAATCCCCTCAATCTTCAGTTCGCCCATGGGGTCTACCCCCACGCCCCCGTCGGATCCGTCCGCATGCGCCTCCTTTTGACGTTCCAGCCAATTGATGGGCGGCTTCTTGGGTTGGTTCGCGTCTTTCCGGGGCCCGGCGTCTTTGGCGAAATAGAAATCGGCGTGGACGGCGTACGGCTCGCCTATCTTGCCGCTCTCTACTACCCGCTTGGCTTGGATTAGCGCCGGCAGACGGTTGCGGTTCCAGAGCAGGAACTTGACGCCGTTGCGCTCGACCGCCTCGACGACGCGGTCACACTCGGACACGCGGTTCGACATCGGTTTATCTTGCACAACGTGCAATCCGGCGTCGGCGGCACGCACGCTCAGATCGCAGTGGCGTTCCGCCTCCGAGTTTACGACCGCGACCTGCACGTCATAATCGGCGATGGCGCGTTCGACATCGCGCACATAGGGGATATTGTACTCGTCCGCGAATTCCTGGTTGCGTGCATGCACCCAGTCGGGCTGATCGGCATCGTCGGCGACGACCACAGGATCGAAACGGGGGTGCGCCGCCATCGCGACGTTGAGATAGGCGTGTTTGACGACGCTTAGCGAGGCGAATCGAAGTTTAGGCGAGTTCATAGCTACCTCCGTTCAATCGTAGAGCCTGATGGGACTGTAGGGAGGTTACGGCGGCTTCGGCGACTTGGATC
>JAAXGF010000148.1 GCA_012267605.1 Alphaproteobacteria bacterium
CGAGGTTTTTAGAAGTGTCCAGCTACGATCGCGACGAGGAAGTCGTTGGCTCCTCCGACCGGTCATTTGGCATTGTTTTCGCCTGCGTCTTCGCCATTATCGGTTTGTGGCCGCTGATCGATGTCGCCCCGCCGCGCTGGTGGGCGTTGGGCATCGACGGCATTTTTCTCTTTGTCGCAGGGGCTTGCCCAAAGGTGCTGGCGCCGCTCAACCGAATTTGGTTGCGTTTTGGCCTGCTGTTGCACAAGGTGGTTAATCCCCTGGTCATGGCAATATTGTTTTATCTGGTAGTCACGCCTATGGGCATTCTGGTTCGAATTCTCGGTAAGGACTTATTGCGGCTACGCCTCGATCCGAAGGCGAAGAGCTATTGGATCAATCGAAAGCCGCCGGGACCGGCAGGCGATACTATGGGACACCAGTTTTGATAGCGAGGCTATGATATGGGCGGTTTTCTAAAAGAACTTTGGGCGTACATGAAAATACGCAAGAAATATTGGCTCATGCCAGTGCTGTTCATGATGGTGCTGTTCGGTGGATTGATCGTATTGGCGCAAGGGTCGGCGGTGGCCCCGTTCATCTATACGATTTTCTAAATGTCGCATAGACACCGAAGCGCTTAGTAAGACAGGCTGCCCCCAATGCGAATTCTTGGCATTTCGGCATTTTATCACGATAGCGCCGCGGCGTTGGTCGACGATGGCGTCGTCGTCGCCGCTTGCCAGGAAGAGCGCTTTACCCGCAAAAAACACGATTCGCGTTTCCCCCGTTTGGCCATCGAGAATTGCTTGGCCCAAGGAGGTATTGCGTTAACTGACGTCGACTATGTCGCGTTCTACGACAAACCGCTGTTAAAGTTTGAACGCCTCCTGGAGACGTATATCGCCTTCGCGCCACGGGGATTCAAAAGCTTCGCCATGGCGATCCCCGTCTGGCTCAAGGAAAAACTGTTTCAAAAGGATTTGCTGAAGAAGGAGTTGCGGCGCAACGCACCAGATTTTGATTGGGATTCCCGGCTCTTGTTTGCCGAGCACCATCAGAGCCACGCGGCCAGCGCGTTCTTCGCCTCGCCGTTCGAGGACGCCGTGGTCCTCACCATGGACGACGTCGGAGAATGGGCCACGACCTCCGCTGGCCGGGGCCATGGCAACACGCTCGAGATCTTCAAAGAAATCCATTGGCCTCATAGTCTTGGGCTGCTCTATTCCGCCTTCACCTACTACACCGGATTCAAGGTCAATTCGGGTGAGTACAAGGTGATGGGTTTGGCTCCCTATGGTGAACCGAAGTACAAGGATCTGATTCTTGAGAACATAATGGACCTCAAGGACGACGGATCGTTCCGGCTCGATTTGAAGTACTTCGATTATTGCACCGGTCTACGCATGACCAACGCCCGGTTCGACGAGCTGCTCGAGGGGCCGCCGCGAACACCCGAGGAACAGCTGACCCAGCGACATACGGACCTCGCCGCCTCGGTGCAAGCGGTGACCGAGGAGGTCGTTCTCCGGCTCGCGCGCTCCCTCGCCGCGGAGACCGGTGCACGTAATCTTTGCCTGGCCGGCGGTGTGGCGCTCAATTGCGTCGCCAATGGCAAAATTCTTCGGGACGGGCAATTCTCGAAAATTTGGGTACAGCCAGCGGCGGGCGACGCCGGCGGCGCCCTGGGGGCTGCGCTAACCGCCTATCACCTCAACCAGAATCAGCCACGCGAAGTAAATGGCGCTTCCGACTTCATGAAAGGGAGTTATTTGGGTCCGGCGTGCAGTCAAGACGACACGAAAAAGCGACTCGAGAACGCGGGGGCAAAGTTCCGTGTGCTTGACGACAAGGCATTGGTTGACGAGGTCGCACAGGCGCTCGCGGATGGCAAAGCGGTAGGGTGGCTTCAAGGGCGAATGGAATTCGGCCCTCGGGCTTTGGGCGCGCGGTCAATCCTTGGCGACCCCCGTTCCGCGACGATGCAGAAGAATCTTAATCTGAAGGTCAAGTACCGCGAGAGTTTTCGGCCCTTCGCGCCGTCGGTGCTGCACGACGACGTATCGAACTGGTTTGAGATCGATTGCGAGAGTCCCTACATGCTGATGGTCGCCGATGTGCGCGAGGACCGGCGCCGGGAAATGACCGACGATGAGAAAGAATTGTTCGGCATCGACAAATTAAACGTTGTCCGCTCGGAAATTCCTGCGGTCACCCACGTCGATTATTCAGCCCGCATTCAAACCGTCCACGCCGACACCAACCCGCGTTACCACCAGCTCATCTCCGCCTTCAAGGAAAAAACCGATTGTCCGGTTGTCATCAATACTAGCTTCAACGTACGTGGCGAGCCCCTGGTGTGCACGCCTGAGGACGCGTTCCACTGTTTCATGGGTACCGAGCTTGACGTTCTCGCTTGTGAGAATTGTCTTCTGATCAAAGAAGACCAAGACCCGGCGCTGAAAGAAGACTACAAGAACGCTTTCGAACTGGACTAGGGCGCCGGGTCACGTTCCAGAAGGCGCGTTGAAAACCACGAGATCGATAGGATAGGCGACTCCCGCCACGTGGCGCGACGGCCGTGGGGCCGTGCCGGCGAGCGGCGGGCAGCCCTGGGCCTGGGCAAGGGCGACAGTTTCTTTCGTGGTAACGGCCCGCGAGTGCTCCGTTTTGTTGTTTTTTTCGAGTTTTGCCGCGAGGTTCACTGCGTTGCCGATGACCGTGAATTCGAGCCGCGACGCATCGCCGACCGCGCCATAAACCACCGGGCCGGTGGCCAGGCCAACGCCGATTTCCAGGGATTTTTCGCCCGCTTCGCCGCGTTCCATGTTCCAGACATCCATGGTTTCGAGCACATCGGCTACGGCGCGCAAAGCGTCGGCGGCATAAGTTTCGGTTCTCAGTGCCGCGCCGAAGGTGGCCATGATGCCATCGCCGAGGAACTTGTCGATGCTGCCACCATACCGTTGAATCACAGGGACCACTCGGCGTTGGTATTCGGCCAGCAACGCCATTACGTCGTTTGCGTCCAGGGGTTGCGCCATGGTTGTGAATCCGCACAGATCCAGATTGACGATGGCGGCATCTCGAATCTCCCCTTGTCCGGGCGTGACGATTTGTTCGCTGCGGATGATCTCGTTCGCCACTTCCGGTGCAAAAAATCTCGACAACTCGGTAACGGCAGCATGCTCCGCCACCGAGCGAACGAGCAGCCCCCGTGCGCGCACCAAAGCGATGGCTAGAATCGCCGTGATCATGACGATGGATAGGACCTTGTCGAATTCTCCACCGAGAAGGGTTCGTGATGAGGTCAGGTAGTGCACGTAGTCACGGGTGATCATCTGACCCGGCGGTTCGCTGGCCGACAGGGCGTAGGCAAGTAGGCGAAGCCACCCCAACGCCGCCACCGATCCAGCCCACAGGACGAAACGTGGCTCGAAGCGCAACGCCCGCAGGGCAATGAAGATGAACAGATACAGCATGGTGGGGGCCTTCAACGAAAACGCGGGCGCCTGACCGTATTGGATATGAAAACTCTAGATCGTGACGACAAGCAGGGTCATGTCGAGGAAGATCGAAACTAGGAGGACGCTATCCGGAAGGCGCCGCCGGTAGGCCGGCCGTCGCCAATCGGCCGACGGTAAACAGAAAGTACAGCCCGAGAGCCCACGGAACGGGGGCAAAGGGTGCATCCTCGGTCAATGTCATCGGCGCTAGCGCGTAGAGCGCGGCGAAGGTTGTCACCAGGGCAAGTTGACACCAGCCAATGAGGACTTCGCTTTGATCCTGTTCTCGCCGCAGGCTATCTAGGACCCGTTCCGGCAATCGGGTGTGGGCGGATTCACCGACGACAAATTGTCTCAAATTCTTCGCTAGTGTGCTCATCTGATCTTTTCCATCCACAGGCTCGATTCATGGGCCCCGGGGGGGTGCGGCAAATCATCCAGCACCGCGATATTCATCCCCATGTGCGTTGCCGCGAAATGACTTGCCCAAAGCGGCCGGAATCCGCCACCGTGGAGGAGCGCGGCAACGGCAAGCTGTTCGTTATAGGCCCGCCACGACCAATCGGCCGGATAGTCGTCGGGCAGGAAGATATCGTGGATGTGGACAACCACTCCCGCGGGCAATTCCGGGATTATGTGGTTGATGAGCTGATCGACGTCACTTCCAGGCATCAAGATGTGACTCGAATCGATCGCCAGAAAATCCCCATGCGCGAGTTCGGCGAAAGCGGCATTGCCGACCGCGTGGAGTGGGCGCCGAATCAACCGCACGTTGAGCCCGGCCAGCACCGCCCTGGGGGCTGGGTCGATCGCGGTAACCGTTGTCGTCAAATTACCGTCCGTGATGGCCCTGCAAAAGAAGCGGGTGGAATGGCCGCTGCCGATCTCGACGATGCGCGAAGGACGCCGGCTGCGAGTCAGGGCGTAGGCCGCGGCACCGTCGAGGCGGGGAAACCAATCCTGTTGCCATCGCGGCGCCGGAGGCGGATCCTCCCCAATGGCATGTAAATCGCCGGCGAATTCGTTTATGGCCGCATGCGTGGCCGCGAACTCGTCTCGATGCCGCAAAAACAATCCCTCGATGCCACGGTAGCGGGGCCGTTCACCAGGACCCGGCAATTCACCAGCGTAGCGATAGGGAATAAAAAATCCCCGCCGCGCGATACCGAGGACCGTCGCCAAGCCAAGGCGCAGCCGACGAAAATTCATGCGCGGGGTCCAGTTCGATTCACGGACGAAGGTTCCGTCCGCGCCAACCTAAGAAAACCGCACGTTGGAGTTGATTCGGCATCCTAGTCTGATGAATCATGCCCAACGCTTGAACCAGGGGCGTTGGGTTTGAGCCACTATGGCACCAGTCGATAACCGCCAGCCTCGGTGATCAACAACTGGGCGCTGGTCGGGTCACGCTCGATTTTCTGGCGTAGACGATAAATGTGGGTCTCGAGAGTATGGGTAGCGACCCCGGCGCTGTAACCCCAGACCCGATCCAACAGAACATCGCGGCCAACCACCTTGCCACCGGATCGGTAGAGAAATTTGAGGATCGCCGTTTCCTTTTCGGTAAGCCGAATTTTTTTGTCGGTTTCCCTATCCACGAGAAATTTGTCCGCCGGCCGAAAGGTGTACGGGCCAAAGGAAAATTGAGCATTGTCGCTATTCTCGTGTTCGCGTAACTGCGCCCGCACCCGAGCGAGTAGCACGCCGAGCCGAAAGGGTTTGGTGATGTAATCGTTGGCTCCAGAATCCAAGCCCAATATGGTATCTGCATCGCTGTCCGCAGCTGTTAGCATGACGATAGGCATTTTATGGCCCATGCGCCTGATTAAACGGCAGACCTCGCGACCATCGATGTCAGGTAGACCGATGTCCAGCAACACCAGATCGGAGGTGTCCGACTTAAGAACCTCAAGCGCCGCGGCGCCTGATTCCGCTTGGCCCACCTTAAACTCATCGTAAATCTGTAGCTGCTCGGCGAGGGAACGGCGCAAGGGTTCGTCATCGTCAACGATCAGAATACGCTTTTCTCTCATCGTCGTTTACCTCGCTACTCGATCGATTTCGTAAACTACACGCTAATTCGAAAATCAAATGTGTTCCAACAGCTTCCTCATCATGCGTTCTCTATAACCTAGTTTTAGGTCACGCGCATTCAACTGTTGGCGAGGACCGCGAGAGCGAAATCGTCAAAAATCCCTATTTTGCGATACACTCATCGCGTTCGAATCAGGGGTTCCGGGTGGGCAATACTTGCCGGTCGGACAATTTCGCCGATCACAACTCACTAACTGGCGCGCGATTAGCCCCGAGATACGCGGGATTTCCGCGTATCACCGACGCACGGGGACTGGCATGACTCTTGCTTTTCAGAATACATCACGAGTCGTAGGAAACATCGCGAGTCGAGACTCGTTAGGAGCTGTTCATGCCCGGTCCATCGTCCCTATCCTACGCCATTACCCATCCGAACGCAGGGCGCACGCCGACGCCAATTCCGACGGAATCGACCGCGTCTCCGACCGAACCACGTGACTTTTGGGGCGAAGACGGGTTCACTTTCGGTGATCTACTGGACGTTATCAACCCGCTCCAACATATTCCGGTCGTGTCCAGCCTATATCGGAAGGTAACGGGCGACGACATTTCCCCCGGTGCTCGGATATTCGGCGGCGGTTTGTTCGGCGGTCCCATCGGCCTATTTGCGGCGGCCTTCGACAATGCGGTGGGCGAAATGAGCGGCAAGAATATGGGCGAACACCTGATTGCGGCGTTAGAAGGGCCTGGCGAAAGCGCTGCACCGACGCCTGTCCAGACCGCCGCCGTGCCGTCCAGCGAAGTTCCACAACAGTTCGCTGCCGATACGTCAGCAACCGACAACACGAACCAGACTATTGAGGCGCCAATCGCGGTCGGTGGAACGATTTACCCGGTGCGCCTGGACATACTTCTCAGAACGGCCTACGGTCAGCCTCATGATGCCGATCGGGAGCCAGTCGACAATGCCTTGAGGGA
>JAAXGF010000134.1 GCA_012267605.1 Alphaproteobacteria bacterium
CAATAAGGACCGATGACAACGTCGGCAGCCAGTTTCGCGTTTGCCTGGACAATTGCCGTACCGTGGATTTCCGGCATTCAGCTGTCCTAAATCATTGCCGCGAATGTCGCCTCAGCGACTAACGTGCCGTCAACCCGAACCTCGGACCCAAGTTTCCAAACATTTGCGCGACTCTGTCTCTTAAATACATGGATCTCCAGCCGATCTCCTGGCACTACCGGTTTGCGAAATCGCGCATCGTCGATAGACATAAAATAAACCAGCTTGCCTTCGGTTTCCGCACCGAGACTGTGTACTACGAGCACAGCAGCGGATTGAGCCATCGCTTCGACAATTAGAACTCCCGGCATCACTGGCCTGGATGGGAAATGCCCCTGAAAATACGGCTCGTTGATCGTGACATTTTTTATTCCGGTAGCGCTTTCATTGGCGATTACATCAACAACACGATCCACCATTAGGAAGGGATAACGATGGGGAATCATTTCCATAACGCGCGCGGTGTCAAATGCCACACCCCGGTTATTGATTGCCGTTTCGGCCATCTATTTCGTACCTTTTCCCGCCGCCAGTCGCGCCAAAGCCACGGTCTGGCGGTGCCATTCGCGAGCAGGAACCGCCGGACTTCCTCCGTAGTTCTGGCCAGGCTCCGTATCACGCATGACTCCGGCCTGGGCGGCAATGCGGCTTCCTTTGCCAATTTTCAAATGCCCCGTCAAACCGGCCTGCCCCCCCGCGACTACGTGGTCTTCAAGCTTTGTACTTCCTGAAATACCAACTTGGGCCACAATTATACATCCCTCACCGAGCTGAACGTTGTGGGCGATCTGAACCAGGTTATCAATCATACAACCTCGCCCTATCACCGTATCTGGACCGCTGCCGCGATCAATTGTCGTATTAGCTCCAATTTCGACGTCGTCGTAAATGACGACGCGGCCAACTTGCGGAATCCTCAAATGACCATCTTTGCTAGTTGCAAATCCGAATCCGTCCTGTCCGATACGCGCGCCGGGATAAATGACCACGCGATTCCCGATCAAACAATGGCTCAAGGAGGCGCAAGCGCCGACGACACAGTCATTGCCGATGACCACGCCTGCATCAATAACGGCGTTGGCACGAATTGTGCTGCGTCGGCCAATCTCAGCGCCAGCACCGATAAATGCGCCCGCTTCAACCCGGCAATCAGGGCTTAGGCGGGCCGTGGAGTCAACAACGGCACTCGGCGAGACTTCACTGACTGGATCGGATGACGGAAAAAATGCCCGGGCAATCCGCGCGTAGGCTGGATAGGGCTCTTTTGCGAGTAGCAACTCCATTCCCGCCGGGGCCTTATCCGCCATCGCAGGTCGGACAACGCACGCACCGGCCCGACTTTGGCAAAAAACGTCGACGTAGCGGCGATTATCAAGAAATCCGACCGCCTCCGGTCCAGCCGTCTCAAGTGGCGCAACATGAGTAAACTCTTTGGCCAAGTCCGCGCCTGGGGCGAGATCGGCCACCGCCAATTCGGCGAGTCTCGCAAGCGAGAACGGTCCCTTCGGCGTAAAGAATCTCGGATCCGCCATGGTTCAATTCGTCGAATCCGGAACACTCACCGTAGGCAATCGCTCGTTCAGCCGTGCCAAAACCTCATCCGATATGTTGTATGCAGAGTCCGCATACATAACTTGCGAGCGGTCGAGAACTAGGTTGAAACCTCGTTCTTGTGCCAATTCGGCAATGATTGCGCGAAGCGCGGTCTGCACTTCCCTTACGCTATAGTCCCATGCCTCGTCCAATTCCTTTTTGCGAGTTTGCGCCCCAAGCTGAACTTCCGCGACCTTAGCTTCAAATTCTCGCCGTTTTTGGGCGAACGCGTCTGGCGCGAGGATTGCGCGTTGGCGGGACAGGTCCTGGTCGGCCTGTCTCAACCCCTGCTCCTGCTGAGTAATTTCACTTTGATAAAGTTGTCTCCGCTGAAGGAGCTGCTCCTTAATCGCACGGGTCGCGGTCGACTCCTCGAGAATTCTCTGATAGTCGACGATCGCAACGACCGTAGGAGAGAAATTTTGTGCCGTGACCACCGAAGGCCACAGCAAGGCCACCACACCGCTCAGAAATACCGCAATTCCCAAGTTCGCTGTGATTCCGATTCTGATCTTCTGACTAGTCATGGTTCAAAACCTTGTGCCAAAGCTGAAACGAAAGCTTTCCTTTTCGTCAAAGTCTTCCCTGAGAACCGGTATCGCGTAGTCAACACGAATCGGGCCGAGGGGCGAAACATAAGTTAACCCCATGCCGACGGAAGCACGGAGAGAAAAATCGTCGCCCTCAACTTCACTCCCGTCGCCGTCAACGTCGAACAGAGTGCCAACGTCCGTAAATACGCTCCCCTTAATATTAAATTCCGACGGCAACCCGAGCGGAACGCTGACATCTGCCGTGGATGTGAGAAATACGTTCCCTCCAAGAGCATCATCGCTCGCCGAATCCCTCGGCCCAACACCCGCGGTGCCGAATCCGCGTAAATTTTGACCGCCAACAAAAAACCGATCGCTGATACGCAAATCCTGGCCGAGCCCAAAGATGTATCCAGTTTCCCCGGTAAGGCTGCCAATTACTTTTTCAGTAAACGAATAGAATGTACCCCCGCCCACGCGACTTCTCAAATATTCTTGGTCACCGCCAAGCCCCGCTAGGTCGTTCGACAGCCGCAAAAAATATCCTTCGGTCGGCTCAAATCGATTGTCGCGCTTGTCATAAAGCAACGAGTGGCCAACCAATGAAGTAACTGTGGTCCCTTCTTGATCACGAATAAAGCGCGACGCGTCGTCGTCGACATCCTCGATCTTGTCCCGGCGCAGACCATATCGCAAGGTATGCCCAAGAAAGTCGGTGATGGCGTATCCCATTCTGACACCAGCACCGATCGAATCTTCATCAAAAGAACTCTCCGACTGCTGATCGGTCTCGCGATTAAAAACATCGAAACCAGCCGATAGCTCTTTGTCGAGAAAATAGGGCTCGGTGAATTGAAGCCCGATTTCCTGGCGGCGGCCGGAAAGCGTAAACCGCGTAAGAAGATCCTGACCACGTCCAAGTAGATTTCGTTCACGGATGGAGACATCAGCTAGAGGACCGTCAAGCGACGAAAAACCCGCTCCGAACGAAAGCTCCCCGGTCGCCTGCTCCGCCACGTCGACGTCAACGATCGTCTTATCACTGGCGGAACCTTCCCGATTGGTGATTTCCACCTTTTCGAAGAACCCTAGGTTGCGTATTTTCTGACGTGAACGCCGAATCTTCGCAGTGTTGAAGGCGTCCCCCTCTGCAAGGCGGAATTCGCGCCGGACAACCTCGTCTAATGTGCGGAAATTTCCATGGATATCAATTCGTTCCACATAGACCCTCGGCCCTTCAGTAATTTCAAAGGTTAACGAGATAGACCGATCATCCCTATCAATATCTAGACGCGGCCTGATCTCAACGAAAGCGTAGCCCAAACTTCCTATTGCGTCAGTCAGTTGCTGAATGTTTTCCTCGACCTTATCCGCGTTATACCAGTCGCCGACTTCGGTCGACACGTTCGCCTTCAACTCATCCACGCTTAGATCTTTGAGCGAGCTCTCTAGAAGAGTTTCGCGAAGACGGTAACGCTCACCCTCTTCAACCGTAAAGGTAACGAAGAAGTTCTTGCGGTCGCGGCTAAGCTCGGCAACCGCCGATGCCACCCGGAAATCAGCATACCCACGCTTCAGATAAAACCGGCGAAGCAATTCGCGGTCAAAAGTCAGCCGGTCCGGATCGTATGTGTCGTCAGAGGTTAGAAAACGGTACCAACGGGTTTCCTTTGTTTGTATTGCTTCCCGAAGGTCACCGTCCGAAAAACGCTTGTTTCCGACAAAATTGATTTTGCGGATACCGGTTACCTCCCCTTCGTTGATTTCGAAAATGATATCCACTCGATTTTGCTTGAGCTGAATAACCTTCGGCTCGACAGTCGCGGCAAAACGGCCGCTGCGACGATATATCTCCAAGATTCGAGCAACGTCGTTTTGCACCTTTGTCCGCGTGTACACTACTCTTGGGCGAAGCTGGACCTCACCCGAAAGAACATCATCTTTGATTCGCCTGTTACCCTCGAACGCCAGTCGGTTGATGATCGGATTCTCGACAACACTGACAATGAGAGTCCGACCCTGTCGACGCATATTGACGTCGGCGAAAAGCCCAGTCGCAAAAAGACTCTTCAAGGAATCGTTGATGAGTACCGGATCAAAGGAATCGCCAATGCCGATCGACAAGTACGATCGAACTGTGTCAGCTTCGATTCGTTTGTTGCCCTCGACAGAAATGACCTGGACGAACCCCGGTGTACCTTGTGCAGAGGACGGAAACGACGGAAAAATCGCCGCTCCTAGAAGGGCGAGCAGCCCGATTAGACGGCGAATGGAAGCCAACAAGCCAACCTAACGTGATCTTCCACTGCTAGGAAAACAAGCTGGCGAAAAAGTCGAAGACTTCGAGTTGCACGAGATCATTCCAAGTGGCGAAAACCATGAGAGTAACGACCATCGCCAATCCAATGCGAAATCCATATTCCTGCGCCCGCTCGCCCAACGGTTTTCCCCGCACTGCCTCGACAAGGTAAAACATCAAATGACCACCGTCGAGCATGGGTACGGGAAACAGGTTGATGAGCCCCAGGTTAATAGACAATACGGCCATGAACCAGAAAAGGGTCACGACCCCCTCCTCGGCGACTTGACCCGATAATTGGGCGATTCTGATAGGCCCACCGAGCTCATCCGTACCCCGCGTTCCCGCGATCATTTGTCCAAGCGCACGTAAGGTCATTGCGGTAAGCTCGGCTGTCTCTTCGGTTGCCGCCCATACCGCCTTGATCGGATTGTGCTGAACATACTTGACGCCCACCCGACCAACGCCAAGCTCGCCGTATCGCACCAAGTTTCCGAAACGGTCGGTCTTTTCGACCAATTTCGGAGTCACAGTCATCACTACTTCCTCACCATCACGCTCAACGACCACCTCTAGTGGAACGCCCGGATTTTCACGCGCGAACTGCTGCATGGTCTCGAATCGCTCAATCGCTTCCCCGTTGATTCGAATCACCAAATCACCCGGCAAAATTCCAGCTTCCTCCGCTGGACTCCCGGGTTTCACAATGCTGACGTCAGCCGGGGTGATCCGTTGGCCAACGGTCATGAATAGGCCCGCTAGGATGACCACAGCGAGAAGGAAATTTGCGAATGGTCCGCCGAAAACAATCGCCGTGCGCTGGCCGACTCGTTTGTGATGGAATGACACTTCCCGCTCCTCAGGTGTCATTTCCCGTGTTTCTCCGCTCGGAGTGCTCGCGACACCGGCATCGCCAAACATCTTAACGTATCCACCCAACGGCAAAACGCTGATTTTCCATCGGGTGCCGTTGCGCGCGGTCCAGCCAGTTAATTCCGGCCCGAATCCGATGGAAAATACTTCAACACGCACACCGTTGTACCGGGCAATAAGATAATGGCCCATTTCGTGAATAAAAACGATCACACTTAGAATAAATATAAACGATACACCACTTGTCCAAATGAAATTCAATATTTCCATTTTCAAATCGTCCGTATTTTGTTGCGATTACAGATCATGTCTGTTCAATGATTTCGTTCGCCGTTGCGCGTGCCTGAGCGTCGAGGTCGGCAACATCCTCAAGATTATCGAGCGGAAGGTGTGGAACCTTGTCCAACGCACCCTCCACCACGCGCACGATATCCAGAAAACCCGTTCTCCCGGCCAGAAACGCGTCTACTGCCACCTCGTTGGCCGCACTCATGATAGTAGGCGCACCAGCCCCCGTCCGCAAGGCCTGGCGCGCGATTGACAAAGCCGGGAAACGATCCGTGTCCGGTGTTTCGAAGGTCAGTTGACCAATGTCGGCAAGATCGATGCGTTGGGTCGGCGCGTGCATCCGGTCCGGCCAGCCCAGGGTATATGCGATCGGAACGCGCATGTCCAGCGGGCCAAGTTGGGCAAGCAACGAACCATCGATATATCCAACCAAGCTATGCACGACGGATTGGGGATGAACGACCACCTCGATTCTTTCATGAGGAATTGGAAACAAATGCGCCGCTTCGATTACTTCCAAGCCCTTGTTCATTAAGGTCGCGGAATCGACAGAAATTTTGGCGCCCATCTTCCAATTCGGATGCGCCACCGCTTGTTCCGGGGTTGCTTTGGCGATGGCAGCTTTGTCGTGTCTGAGGAATGGGCCGCCGGAAGCAGTCAAGACAATGCGATCAATAGCGTCAACCCGGTCAAAGTCGAATACTTGGAAAATCGCGTTATGTTCGGAATCAACGGGCAACAATGTTGCACCGTGCTTTTTTATCTCGGCGGTCATGACCGGACCGGCCGAAATTAAACATTCCTTATTGGCAAGAGCAATCACCGCACCCCTTTGAATGGCCGCCAAAGTCGGTGCCAATCCCGCGGCGCCAACAATCGCCGCCATAACCCAGTCGGCCGGTTGTCGAGCGGCCTCGACCAAGGCTTGCGCGCCCGCCGCCGCGGTCAAACCTGAACCGTCCAGGTATTCTTTGAGCGATGCGTATTTTTGTGGATCAGCAATCACCGCCGTACGAGGCTTCACGCGCCGTGCCTGTTCAGCCAGCAATGCTACATTTCGATTCGCGGTCAGGGCTTCAACAGAGTAAGCCTCGGGCCGGCGCTCCAAGAGATCAAGCGTGTTGCAACCTATGGAACCGGTCGACCCCAAGATCGTTACCCGCCGCCGTGCCGGCACCGCTTGCCGGCAAGTCAGCGCCATGGCCAAAAACTCCCCCCGACAAGCAATAACTTCGCCCCCGCAGCCAATGGGAGAACTGCGAGTAATCCATCTACACGATCCAAAACGCCGCCGTGTCCCGGAATCAATTGACTGCTGTCCGATGCGTCGAATCGCCGTTTCACAAACGACTCAAAAAAATCGCCCGACTGTGCAACGGCGGCGACGACCGCCCCAATCACGGAGAGAAGAAGGATGTTCACAAGGCCGAGTACCAAGCCGGTCACTGCGCCAACCGCAGCGGCGCACAATATTCCCCCGAGTAGTCCGGACCACGTTTTGTTGGGACTAATTGTGGGCGCGAGCTTGGGGCCCCCGATCATCGTGCCTACGAAATAGGCACCAATATCAGTTGCGCAAACAACCATTACAAGCCAAATGACCGTCTCGAATCCAAGCGGCGAAGTTGCCCGCAACCAAATGACCGCGAGGCAAGGAATGCTCACATAAACCACGCCGAACGCAGCCCACGAAGAACGTCCCCCGAACGTCCGAACGAACAACCAGGTCAACGGAACAGCGATAGCGAGAGTGGCAAGAGCCGTCGGCAATCCCACTATGGCCGCAACACCGACGGTTACGCCCACGGCCGAGATGACGATCGCGCCAAATTTCGGCGCTCCGTCCAAACACAGTCCGTTCCACTCCCAGATCATCAGAACGGAAAGCACCAAAATCGCCAGGCTAAATATATATCCGCCGGCGACAATGACGGCGACCCCAAGCAAAGCCATCGGAACACCGGCAAAAACGCGAACGCGCACATTGGCCAATCTGGAATTATCCACTGGACGCGCCATACCGTCGTTCCCGACGCTGAAATTCGCTAATTGCCGCGTCAAGATCGTCCGGTCCGAAATCTGGCCAAAGCACGGGGCTAAACACCAACTCAGTGTACGCCGACTGCCATAACAGGAAGTTACTCAGACGCTGCTCGCCGCTCGTTCGAATCAGCAAGTCTGGATCCGGAATGCCCGCGGTCGTTAATTCACGCGAAAATACTGGTTCATCAATCTCCTCAGGGAGGAGTTTTCCGTCGATAGCCGATTCAGCCAAACGCCGAGCCGCCTGAACGATCTCATTGCGGCTACCGTAATTAAGCGCCACCACAACGGTAAGGCGGGAATTCGCTTCCGTCGTTTTCTCGCTTTCCCCAATCAGATCAACGACGTCCCGCGACAAGCGGTCCCGGTCACCAATAAATTTTAGCCGAACGCCTTCCTTGACCAGTTCGGGCAACTCGCGATTCAGATAAATTCGCAGCAGACCCATGAGGTCATCAACTTCGTGCTGCGGGCGTTTCCAATTCTCCGATGAAAACGCGTAAATCGTTAGGTAAGCAATTCCGAGAGCACTGCAATGCCGTATCGTCCACCTGAGCGCTTCGGCACCCTGATTATGGCCGACGATGCGGGGTAGGCCACGCGCCTTTGCCCAACGCCCATTTCCATCCATGATGATTGCCACGTGAACGGGCGCGGATGATTTTTGGCCGTATGTCGCGGGAACGCCCATGAGTTAAACCTGAATAATTTCTTCCTGTTTGGTGGCAAGCATGTTGCTGACCTTTTCGATGTGATCGTCGGTCAAACTTTGGATTTCCTCGCCCCACAAATGTTGCTCGTCCTGGGACAACTCGCCTTCCCGCTCCATCCGTTTCAGCATGTCCATGCCGTCGCGGCGAACATTTCGCACCGCCACCTTTGCCTGTTCCGCGTATTTTCCCGCGACCCGAGTTAGTTCGACGCGGCGCTCTTCATTTAGTTCTGGAATGGGCACCCGGATCAGGGCTCCCTCGACAATGGGATTCAAACCTAGCCCTGCGTCCCGAATAGCTTTTTCGACTTCCTTTGCCAAGCCTTTGTCCCATACCTGAACGCTCAACATACGCGGCTCGGGAACGCTTATCGATGCCACTTGATTGAGCGGCATTTGGCTGTCGTAGGCGGCAACCGAAATATGCTCCAAAAGGCTTGCCGATGCGCGACCGGTTCGAAGTCCAGCAAATTCTCGACGCAAAACCTCCACGGCGCTGTCCATGCGCCGTTCGACATCCGCAATATCGGGATCAGCCAATTTTTTCTCCCTCCCCCGAAATCAAAGTGAATCTACCTCGTCCAGCAACCACCTCGAAAAATGCCCCAGGCGAATCGATAGCGAAAACCGCGATCGGAATTCGATTCTCGCGGGCCAAGGATATGGCGGCAGCATCCATGACCTTTAGGTCGCGCGAAAGGACTTCTAGATAGTCCAGGCGCTCGAACCTTTCGGCATTCCCCGACCGTTTCGGATCGACCGAGTAGACGCCGTCCACCTGCGTGCCCTTGAGCAGCAGATCACACCCCATTTCCACCGCCCGCAGGGCGGCCGCGGTATCGGTGGTGAAAAAGGGATTTCCGGTTCCGGCAGCAAACACGACGACACGCCCCTTTTCCAGATGGCGCAAAGCCCGGCGCCGAATGTACGGCTCGCACACGGCGGAAATCGGTATTGCCGACTGCACGCGACTTTGTAATCCGACGCGTTCCATCGCGCTTTGCAAGGCAAGCGCATTGATCACAGTGGCCAGCATGCCAATGTAATCGGCGCCGGCGCGTTCGATTCCATCCGCGGCGCCAGATACTCCACGAAAAATATTGCCGCCGCCAACGACCAAGCAGACGCTGATCCCCGATTCGCGGACTTTGGCAACGTCTCGTGCAATGCGCTCCACCGTGGCCGGATCGATTCCGTACCCACGGCTCCCCATCAGCGCCTCGCCGGAAATCTTCAAAAGAACGCGCCGGACCGGCGGCGTTATTGTCCCGGCCGCCTTCCCGGGATGTGCGGCGTCGTGTCCCACTCTGCAGCGCCACCCCCAAGTGGATTGTATCTTAGGATCAAGGACAACCGGTAATACTTGGATTATACACATCGCGGGTCCAAGCTGCACCCGTTTACGCTGCGCGCCACGCGCGGTGATCAAGTATCCAGCTGAGCCGCCACTTCGGCGGCGAAATCGCCTTCATTCTTTTCTATCCCTTCACCGAGGACGTATCGCTCGAAACCGGCGACCTTTATCGGACCGCCCACTTCGGCCGCCTGCGCCTCGACCACCGCAAAAACCTTGCTTTCGCCGTCAACCACGAAAATTTGCTCCAAGAGAACAGCGTCCTGGTAAAATTTCTTCAGACGTCCCTCAACCATCTTTTCGACGACGTTATCCGGCTTTCCCGACGCTTTCGCCTGCTCCGTGAGAACGTTGCGCTCACGGGCCACCAGCGCCGGGTCCAAATCCCCTACCGTGACCGCTTCGGGACGTGCGGCTGCGACATGCATCGCGAGTTTTTTGCCGAACTCCAGCAGCTTGTCAGCATCGCCCGGTGATTCGAGCGCCACCAATACACCAATTCGCCCAACACCCGGTGCCGCCGCCGCATGGGCGTAACCAGCAACAACGCCACGATCCACGGCGAGCGCGGTGGAACGCCGCAGGTTCATATTTTCGCCCACAGTCGCAATCAAATGGGTGATTTCGTCTTCCACGCTACGATTCGTTTCGGGATAGACCGCCTGCTTGAGTGCGGCCAAATCACCGTCTACCGCAACCGCTGCCTCTCCGAGCCATTGGGCAAGCGCACAAAAAAGTTCGTTGCGAGCGACAAAGTCGGTTTCCGAATTGAGTTCAACGAGAGCACCCTTTGGCCCTTGTGTACCCACGCAAATTAGGCCTTCAGCGGCGACTCGGTCAGCCTTTTTCGCCGCCGACGACAATCCCTTCTTGCGTAGCCAGTCCTCGGCCCCTTCCAAATCGCCGGCGGTTTCAACCAGAGCCGCCTTGCAGTTCATCATGCCAGCGCCGGTTTTATCGCGAAGCTGCTTGACCAATGCAGCCGATACTTCAGCCATTCTTCACCTCGCCTTTCAAAGTGCCGGGTAACCCAAGGGACCCCGAAAATATTTCACGTTTACCCGAATGCGACGGGTTCCCATTGTCGAACACCAGTTCCGTCTCCCGCCGCGATGACGTGACACGACGCTCAGCTAGCCGGTGGACTGGTCCCCTTGTCACCCGCGTCGGAAGCTTTATCGGATCCGTTGCCGGTTGATTTCTCCGCGGCATCGTCTGCACCGGCCTCGGAGACCTCGGCGCGTGCTTCCGGCGGTGCGTCTTCGGCCACGTCTTTGAGTGCCTCCTCGACCGGGACCTCAGTCCCCTCCCCGACGTCAGCGCCCGACGCTCGAAGCTCCTCTTGAATTCCATCGAGAACAGCGTCGGAAAGAAGCCGGCAATACAGACTAATGGCCCTAATCGCGTCATCGTTCCCGGGAATTGGAAAGGTGATCCCGTCAGGCTGGGAGTTGCTGTCAATGACAGCGACGACCGGAATTGAAAGCTTTGCCGCTTCGGCAATCGCTATGCTCTCACGATTGGTATCAACGACGAACAGCACGCCGGGAAGACCCGCCATTTCCTTGATACCGCCGAGGGCACGTTCCAATTTGTCGCGGTTTCGGGTGAGGCGCAGATTTTCCTTTTTTGTCAGCCCAGTTTCCTCTTGCGCCAAACGTTCGTCGAGATCTCGCAACCGGCGAATCGACAACGAAATCGTCTTCCAATTGGTCAGCATCCCGCCAAGCCAGCGGTGGTTGACGTAGAATTGCCCGCAGCGCTTCGCCGAATCGGCAACGGCTTCCGCAGCCTGCCGCTTGGTGCCCACGAAAAGTACTCGACCGCCATTGGCGACGATATCCCGCACTGCCGCCAAGGCCCGGTGAAGCATCGGTACCGTTTGCTGGAGATCGATAATGTGGGTGTCGTTGCGAACGCCAAACAAGTAGGGCGCCATTTTCGGATTCCAGCGCCGCGTTTGATGGCCGAAGTGCACGCCCGCCTCGAGCAGCTGGCGCATCGTAAATGTTGGCAAGCCCATGTGGGCAAACTCCTCTTCCGGTTAATCCTCCGCGGAAAATAGGTCCGACCTCTCGCCGGACACCGGAACATGCAGACGCAAGTAAAACGTCCACCTGAATTCCGCGTGCGTTTTAAACCGACAAGCTCTTAGCGCTTCTACCCCTGAACCGCAAGCGAAATTGGGTACTGTCTCAGTTTGAAACCAAATCAGGCAATTGAGCGACATCGGCCATTTCCCAAAGCTGACTTGTAACGCCCGCTGCCATTGCGGGAGACGTTCGCAACGTAGCGTGAGTTCGCACAAAGTTATACCAGACGAAATACAGGGCCAGCGAGTGGCAGTGGTTTTCAAGCTTCTTTGAGTGAGCGTTGGTTAACCGCGTAAAGCGCCTCATGCACATCCGCATAGTTAGGTTCTGGCGCTCAGTGTAAGACGTGCTGACGTGCTTAGGGTCCGGATCGCCCGTGACAACGTTCTTGCGCGTACCACAACATTCTGCCGGGAAATACCGGCCCTTCGCAGATTCAGGTGCATCTCCGTACAATTTGACCAGCATCGCATAATCAATGTCATTCCCGAACGCGCCCTCCACGGCCTCAAGGTAGGCTTTATAGCCGTCTGTAGTGAGCTGAACACGATTATCAAGCCGGTCGCAGAGATCATTCATTAATTTTCTGGCAAACGCCGCGTCACGAGCACCAACAATCCAATTGGAGACCTCTAACCCGACTTCCG
>JAAXGF010000093.1 GCA_012267605.1 Alphaproteobacteria bacterium
GAGAATGAGGCGCGGGTCGGCAGATTCCATCAGGGCCGGCAGGTAGAAAACCCTGCACGAACAGGCCGGATATAGAACTGCAACCTGCTTCCGCCTGAACACCAAATCGGTCCTTGCCTCCGGGAGGCGTCCATATAGAATGGAATGACTCAACAGCGCGTATCTCGGATCCTTGCGCTCGCGGTCGTCATTCTGCTGGCGTCTGCGACAGCCGGTGCGGCGGACCAAACAAGCAAGGCATTGCTCGATTCACCTGATTACGCGGACCGCGAGCTGGTCGGACACGCGGTTGGGGATTTCCTCGCCATCGTCGACGATCAAATGGTCGCGATTCGCGAGACCATTGATCGGCGTGGCCAGGGCGTGCGGTCGCAACAGGCTCATCATTTTCAGGAAATGATGGTCAAACGCCGTGATGCGGTCGCGCGGGCCGAAATGTTTGAGCAAGCTTCTGCGGATGCCTGGTCGGACGTTTGGCATGATCTGGTCCTGGCGCTTGAGGACCTCGCCCACGCCTACCAGGTAGCGGTCGCTGCACAGCCAACGAACTAGCCCGAAGGTCAAGCAAAATTCTGGGATCGCCCAGCCTCTGAAACTGGCGTGCTCCGGCCTTTCCCTTGGAACTTCCCTCGGGGCCCAACTCCGTCCCAGTGAATCTGAATAGGGTTCTGGGGTCATGATCGCGCGCGGTTGGGCACGCGTGTCAAGCCTTACCATTGCCGACATGCGGTGCCATGCAAAGTGTATAGATTCGCTGATGAATATTGGACAGGTGTCAAAATCGGGAGCCCACGAAATTCGGGACGAATTGAACCATTTGACTTAGGAAAGTGGGCTACGATTTAGCATTGCGAAAGCAAATGAGTTGCATAAACGGAACATATATGCGCTAGGTTTGGATAATTTGTGTTCCGGTCAAAGAGATCATGGGAACAGGCTGGAAGAGCCTTGTAGAATTCTGTGAAAACGCGATTTCGCTCGAAAAATTGGCCACCCTAATTGCGGTCACCCGACGACGTGGGAAGTGGCACTCCGGCACGTTTTAGAGTCGCTTTTTGCTGACGGGCCAAGCGCTTGACGTCGAAGTCAGCGATTAATTCCTCGAACAATCGGTGCCAATTGACCTCTGCCTTGAGATGAAGGAACACTGCGCCCAGGCCAACCGCGGCACGGTCCATGTAAACGAACTCTCGGGGCGGCTTGACGCCGCCGAGGTCGCGTAGGCGGCGATGGACTTCGACCGCGACATTGTAGCCATAAACCCCAGTTACTTCCTGGATTCGCCGGGCGCGGTCGTCGAGGATGGGGGCGTAAACGAAACGCGCCCATAGGTTCAGTGCATCGATGACCGCACTACTGACTCCGGCGAATCCCCAAGTCTCATATGCGTGGACTGCCAGATCCTGATCGTCGTTTTGCAGGGCGTGGTAAAGATCGATCACGCCCTCGACGAATTTGGGCGGGAAAACCCGAATGCAGCCGAAATCGAGCAGATTGAGCGTGCAGTCGGGACGCACCGAGTAGTTGCCCAGATGGGGGTCACCGTGAATCACCCCGCTGTCGTAGAACGGCTTGTACCAGGCGCGAAACATATTGTGGGCAAGCCGGTTACGCTGATCGATAGTCTGGCTCTTGAACTGTAACAAAGGCGCGCCTTCAAGCCAGTTCATGGTCAACAACCGGCGGGTCGAGAGTTTGGCAATCGCTTGCGGTACGCGTACGCCTGGCTCGTCCTTGAGCATGTCGCCATAGAGCCGCATATGGCGCGCCTCCAGCTCGTAATCGAGTTCTTCGCGCAGGCGGTCGCCGATTTCCGCATGGATTTCGCCGGGGTCGATGGCTTGGTCATAACGTTTGTAGATGGCGAACACCACTTTTAGCTGCTTGAGGTCGGCCTCGACGGCAGATCCCATGTCCGGATATTGAAGCTTGCAGGCCAGTTCGCTTCCGTCCAAGGCCACCGCCTTGTGAACCTGGCCGAGAGAAGCCGCTGCCGCCGCTGTGGTTTCGAAATGCTTGAACAGCTTTCGCCAATTCGCGCCTAATTCGCTCGCCATCCGACGTTTGACAAAGGACCAACCCATGGATGGCGCGTTGGCCTGAAGTTGAGTGAGTTCCCCGACGTATTCCTGGGGCATCGAGTCCGGAATGGTCGCCATTAGTTGCGCCACCTTCATCAGGGGCCCTTTCAGCCCGCCCAGGGCACGGCGCAGGTCGGCCGCGTGACGGTCGCGATTAATGGGAACTCCGAGTAAGCGCTCTGCTCCGAAGCGGGCGGCGATACCTCCGACCGAAGTGCCTACCCTTGCGTAGCGCTTAACCCGTCCTGTGAGACTGTCGCCGCCAGACTGAGACATTTTGTCGTCGGTCACTTCGAATTGTGGATCACTGGAGCGCGGTCTCGAGCTCGTCGACGAAGGCGGAAATAACCCCCAGGCCCTTGGACCAAAACGCGGGATCGCCGGCGTTGAGCCCGAACGGTGCGAGCAATTCCTTGTGACGCAGGCTGCCGCCGGCACGCAGCATGGTCAAATACTTCTCCTCGAATCCATGGGGCGCGTCCTGATAGGCAGCATAAAGGGCGTTCACCAAACAATCGCCGAAGGAATACGCATACACGTAGAAGGGTGCTTGGATGAAATGACTGATGTAGGCCCAAAAATGCCGGTATTCGTCGTCGAAGTGAAACGCCGGTCCGAGGCTTTCGGCCTGCACTTCAAGCCAAATTTCGCCGATTCGATCCGCTGTGATCTCACCCTCGCGCCGTTCGTCGTGAAGCCGTCGCTCAAAGCCGCAAAATGCGGTTTGGCGGACTACCGTGTTCAGCATGTCCTCGACCTTTGAGGCCAGCATTACGCGGCGGCGACTGGCATCGGTCTCGGCCTTCAAGAGAGCTTGAAACGTGAGTTGTTCGCCGAAAACGGACGCTGTTTCGCACAGGGTGAGCGGAGCGTTGGCCATGAGATACCCTTGGTCGGCCGAGAGCAAATTGTGGATTCCATGACCCAATTCATGAGCCAGGGTCGCTACGTCACGGGTTTTGCCCTGGTAGCTGAGTAAGATATAGGGGTGGACGCTTGGTACGGTGGGATGGGCAAAGGCGCCGCCTGCCTTGCCCGGACGCACCTGGGCGTCGATCCAACCGCCATCGAAGAACCGTTCGCCGAGGTCGGCGAGGGTGGAGGAGAATGCTCGATAGGCCCCGATCACGACATCTTTCGCCTCGTCCCAGGGAATAGTGCGGTCGTCGCTTTCCGGCAACGGCGCGTTGCGATCCCAATGCTCGAGCACTTCGAGTCCCAACCAGCGGGCTTTGAGGGCGTAATATCGGTGGGAAAGCCGGGGAACGCTGTCGCGCACAGCGGCGAGCAAAGCCTCAACCACTTCGTCCTCCACATGGTTCGCCAGGTTGCGCGAGGAGATCGGCCGCTCGAAACCACGCCAACGGTCCTCGATCTCCTTATCCTTGATCAAGGTGTTCAGAATGAGCGCGAAGGTGCGGGCGTTTTCGCCCAATACCGTGCCCAACGCCTTTCCTGCTCGGCGTCGTGTATCTCGATCCGGATCGGATAGCCGGTGCAGGGCCTCTTCACAGGTCAATTTTTCGCCGTTCATGGGAAAACGCAGTCCCGCGACGGTTTCCTCGAACAAGCGGCACCAAGCGGAGCTGCCGGTCACCCATTTCTCGTGCAGAAGCTTTTCCAACTCGTCGGACAATTGGTGGGGACGCCACACCCGCTGATCACGTATCCAAGACGCGTATCGGGCTGCTTTCGATGATTGGAGTTTTTGCGTCAGCGCGCCATCGTCGATACGGTTGAGTTCCAGGCCGAAGAACACGGTGAGCGTAAGGATATCGTTCACCCGCTCCTGAATGGTCTGGGCGAACTTACCGGCCTTGGGGTCGTCGAGAGCGGCGCTGTGATGGAGATTGGCGTAGCTGAGAATGCGCCCGATCGCCTCCTGAAAACTTTCGTAGGCGGTGATCGCCTCACCGAAGGCATCGCCATCGAGCCCGGCGAGCTTGCCCTCATAAGCGCCTTGAAGCCGTTGGGCCTCGGCGCGGCAATCGGCCAACGCGGTTTCTAGTTCGGGTGCGTCTGGTCCTGGAAACAGATCGGAAAGGTCCCATTTCGGCAGAGTGCCGACGTCGGCATGGGTGCTCATCGTGGATCCTCGTTTGCGAGTTCGTTTTCTACAATGGCTTGGACGGGGCGTGAGTCCCGGTTACCCTAGATGCTCCCGAGTGGTTGGAACACATCGCGGAACGATTATAGGAGAAGCGGACAACCGCGGATGAACTATCAGCTTTGTGAAAATCTCGCGTCACTTTTTTTCGACCAAGCCGTGGCCAGCGGAGAAAAGCCCTTCCTGTGGTCGAAAAAGGATGGCGTCTATCGGTCGTGGACCTGGCGGCACGTGGCCGAGACGGTCAGCGAATTGTCGCGGGGCTTGCGGATCGCCGGCATCGGACCCGGCGATCGGGTGGCGCTGGTCTCGGAGAACCGTCCCGAATGGGTGATCGCGGACATCGCAATTATGGCGGCTGGAGCGGTGACCGTGCCAGCGTACGTGACCAATACCAGCGACGACCACTATCATATCCTCAGCCATAGCGGCGCCAAGGCCGCAATCGTCTCCTCCTCCGCGTTGGCCGAACGGTTGATGCCGGCTGCGGCGCGTGCCGACGCATTGCAATTCGTCGTTTCCATGTCTCCGATCAGTGTGGATGCCGAGGTTCCGGTGAAGACCTGGGATGAGGTATGCCGGCAAGGCAGGGAAAAACCCGATGATGTTGCCGAAACAGTCGCTAAGCTGGGCCGTCAGGATTTGGCTTGCCTGATTTACACCTCGGGGACCGGCGGGCGACCCAAGGGCGTGATGCTCAGCCATCGCGCCATTCTCTGCAATGTTGGCGGTGCCCATGGGGTGCTTGCGGAGCTTGGTTTAGGCGACGAGGTATTTCTATCCATCTTACCGTTGTCGCATGCTTACGAACACACTGCGGGTTTGTTTTTTCCCATAGCCATCGGTGCGCAAATTTATTTCGCTGAGGGTGTCGACACCGTAGCCGCCAATCTCCTTGAGGCCCGCCCGACGATCATGTGTTGCGTGCCACGGCTTTACGAGACCATGCGTCAGCGAATCCTCGCGGGGGTTCGCCGGGCGGGCGGCGGGCGCGCGAAACTGTTTTACGCGGCACTCGATCTCGGTCTGCAAAAAATCGACAGCACGAAAAGGCTCGCCTTACATGAGCGAATTGTCGATTTTGCCGTCGAGCGTTTGGTACGGGATAAGGTGCGCGCCCGATTCGGTGGGCGGCTGCGGGCTATGGTTTCGGGCGGCGCCGCGTTGAATTACGACGTCGGCGCGTTTTTCGTGGCCCTAGGACTGCGCGTTCTACAAGGGTATGGCCAAACCGAGGCCGCGCCAGTGGTCACCTGCAACCGGGCAGAACGGGTCAAACTGCGTAGCGTTGGTCAGCCGATTGCCGGCGCCGAGATCAAGCTCGCCGACGACGGTGAAATCCTGGTGCGCGGCGAATTGCTCATGGACGGCTATTGGAACGACACGGAAGCGACTGCAGCCGCCCTGGACGGTGGCTGGCTGCACACCGGCGACGTAGGGGTTATCGACGACGACGGATTTCTTACCATCACCGACCGCAAGAAGGACATCATCGTCAATTCCGGTGGGGACAACATCGCCCCGCAGCGAGTCGAGGGGATCTTGGCCCTGGAGCCTGAAATCGCCCAAGCCATGGTCTACGGCGATGGTCGCGCCCACATGGTGGCGTTGCTCGTTGCCGAAGGAGCGGGGGACTCCAGCGAGGAGATGCGCGAAAAGCTCGCTGCGGCGGTGGAAAGAGCCAATGCGAAGCTTTCGATTATCGAAAAAGTGAAACGGTTTGCGATCGCCGACGAGCCTTTCAGCGTTGCCAATGGCGAAATGACGCCGACTCTGAAGGTCCGCCGGCACGCTGTTATTGCCCGCTACGGCGATGTCTTGCGCGGTTTATATGGCTCCAGAACCAGCCCGAGTCCGGAAACGCCAAGATGATGGAACACGAGCGTGTGTTTAGTTCACCGATATTCACTCCCTGCGTATGCCTAGGTGGACGCGAGCGGTCCGCTCTGCTAGCTTTCGACTTGTGGGCGGTCCACCCGGAAAATTTCGCAGGGCTGAAGGGAGATGCCAATGCGCGGGATATTTAAATTGTTTTTTGCCGGACTGTTTTTGGTTGGCGTTCTTGTGGGCAGCGCCACGCTCGCTTCGGCCGGCCCTACGAATAAAAGTTGCGACAAGGCGACTTTCCATGTTTACGGCATCGAGGCAGAGAATAACGGCGTCGATTCGGTCGTCGTCCTCAAGTACGATTTGCTTGCGAGCAATACCGCGCGTTGCGTAACGCCCGAGAAATATCCTCTGATCATTCCGCGAAAACAGCTCTATTGCGAACGGGAGATCAAGGGGGTTTGTGGCATGTCCTCGCCGCTATTCAAAGCTTGGTCCTACGACGCATTCCCCGGTTGAGTCCGCGACTGCCGATTATTGATCGACGCCTTCTGCCGGCTTGACCTGGCGCGTTATCCGCGACGCGCCTCTGAAACAGTTTTCGTGTAGGAAGATTCCGGCGAGATCGGCTCCGGGAATGCTCGATTTTGAGCAAAATTGAGGGCCGGTGTAATTCCGGCCCTCGAAGCGAACGCATGAGATGCTTTCTTGGCCCGCCTTGCGCCGCTTGGCACAAGGCGGTATCGGTTGTCGTTCTTAAGCGCTCCGCTTGGCAGCGTTGTGTCCCCTGGTGGGCAAAGGGGATGGGAATCGGATGAGCACCGGCAACCGGTTCGGGAGTTTGGCAGTTCGTCCCGTAACCCGCAGCATCTGCCGCCCAGGGCCATCCGACAATCGCCGTTATTGCAAATCAGTTATGCGCCCAAAGCATGGCCAGCGCGCAACAACGCGGAAACCCGCACGGACCGTTTTGCGAAGGCGAATTGGCTGGAGAAGCGAACTAGATTTGCGATTCGGCATTGGTTCAGGCCTGGATCCGTGTGTACCTCGGATGCTAGTGCCTGAGTTTGAATTCGGTCGAACTTGACAAAGGTCATGCAAGTGGACACTTCTAAAAACCT
>JAAXGF010000048.1 GCA_012267605.1 Alphaproteobacteria bacterium
GGATCAGACCTGGGCAGTTACATGAAAACCTGCAAATGCCCCGCCATATCTCGGAATTGCTTCCAGTAAAAATCGATTCGACATCGAATGGTGAATATGCCCCGGTCCCCGTGGGTACCAACTTGCGCCGGGCGCGGGTCGTTGCTGCCGCTCGAATCGAGGATAACGCGCGACGAACTGGTCAGACACGCCGTGATTTCCTCGCCAGCTTGTGCGGTGTGGCGACGACACTTGCCACGTTCAATCAGGCATTTGCCCATCGCGGCAACCTGGGTGGATATTTTCAGCTCGCGGTCGACTCCCATTTGGATTCAGCTGCCGCCGAGGCTACGCTTTCCGGGGATGAGTTCATTTTTGATGTACAAACTCATATGGTCGATCCCAAAGGCGATTGGCGCGGCACTGTTGCGCCAAATCCGCTTGGCGCAGGTTACCGCGGTGTCGAGAAATGGCTGTCACAGTTACCTCAGGGGAACTGCGGCGAATGGGATCCGGTCGAATGTTTTGGTGCCGATCACTTCATTAAGGAGATCTTTCTCGACAGCGACACCGACATGGCGGTTTTGAGCTTTTTCCCTCGTCCGCCCGACAAAAATCCCTTGTCGTTACAAGAAGCCGACCGCGTCCGTGGTTTGGCGGAAGCGTTGGATGGAACGCCCCGACTCTTGTTGCACGCCATTGTAATGCCAAATTTGCCGCCGCTGGCAGACCAACTCGAAAAAATGGAACAAGCGGTTGCGAATTTTCCCATCTCAGCATGGAAAACCTATACGCACTGGGCACCTGGTGGTGGCCCCGGTTGGCGACTTGACGATTCCGATCACGGCATACCTTTCCTCGAAAAGGCGCGCGCGCTCGGCGTTCGGACGGTCTGTATTCATAAAGGTCTTTCTGGCCGCGGCGTATCTGCGGACTACGCCTCGTGCCTAGATGTGGGCCGTGCAGCGCGTCGGTTTCCCGACATCAATTTTTTGATCTACCACTCGGGATTTCAACCCTACCGACGTGAAGGGCCTTACCGAGAATCCGATGCAAATATTGGGGTAGACAGCCTGGTGCGGTCACTGACCGAAAATGACGTTCCGCCCGGTGCCAACGTCTATGCTGAACTTGGTACAACCTGGCGCCGACTAATGCAGGATCCGACGGCAGCCGCCCATGTTTTGGGCAAACTTCTCGTATCCGTAGGACCCGATCGCATACTTTGGGGGACGGACAGCATATGGTATGGCTCTCCCCAAGATCAGATCCAGGCTTTCCGATCGTTCTCGATCAACGAGGAGCTGCGAGAGCGCTACGGTTATCCGGCGCTCACGAATTTGATCAAGCGGAAAATTTTGGGGATTACATCGAATAGTGGCGCTTGGCCCTAAATCCGACGCCTCCCTCTCCCTGCCCGACGAAATTTAGATGCCGCAACGGGCTGGGTCAAGATCCTAGCCATGTCCTCGACGGTGAGACCGTCCAGGTGCGAGAAGTCGATGGGCTTCTCCTGCTCTTCCTTGGTTGGCTGATAGTCGGCGTCGGCCGGTTCTACGTGAAATTTCGTCTTGGCCATATCAGCCTCCTAATCTGGCGCCCCGCCCGCTGACCCGCGGAAGGAGACGCGCGGGGCATTGGCGGGATAGGCCGGAGGGGTGGTTGGGCATCGTTACGGTAACAGGATTTTCAGTATAGTCAGGGTGATCAGGCCGTGCGCGATGGTCTGAACAAGAAGGGCCTTATAAAGCTCGCCCTTTGTAACGAGATGCTCCCTATCCCGCTCAAGAACGGCAACACGTTGCTGAATGGTGGTCTGCGCGGTTCCGGTCATTCGTAATCTCCTAGAGCCGAACGTCGCGGCGGGCTTGGAAGTCAAGGTACACGTCGCCGCGCTGGCGGTTGTCGGCGGCGTGCTCCGGCGATAGGTCGGAGGGGTGTGGTTGGTTCATGGTTTAATGGAATTCAAAGCATCGCGAATATCTGTCATAAGCCCCTCTTGTCCATCACGCATCTTGGACAAGTCCTTTCTTAGTTCTGACACGTCCTTCTTCAATTCGAGCACGTTTCCGTCCGTCACCTCTAAGGCTTGGCGCAGCTGCGCCATGTCAACTTTGACCGGCGCCACCGCCTCGTCAACCGCCTCGCGGAGAACGTCGCCAAAGGCCACAGCGAGCCGTTGCAGGCTTCCGTTCAGCTTCTCCTTGTCAGTCATGTCGCAACCTCCCAAGGGATGCTTCTTGTTCATCGCGCCAGTCTCCTGGCAATTTCATCAACCACCTCCACGGCGGTGGGTCCGTCTTCTCCATCGGCCCCGTTGATCACCTTTTCTCGAATCTCTCCAACCATTGTCTCAAGCCCGCCCATGCGTGTCTCAATCCCATCGATTCTCTTGTCGTTAGCATCAAGGCGTACATTAACCTGGGATTGGAACTTACCCATTATATCGGTGACGTTGGACTGAAATCCGTCCAACCTGGCAAGCACCTTGAACTGAAAATCCGCCTCGTCCATCGCCACGCGGCGTGATGCGTCTGTAAGGGTGGGCATGTCGCAATCTCTAGAGCCACTCAATGCGGGTAACTAGTAACCTATAGCACATCGGAAATAAACCGTCTATCATCGCTCCCGCAGACTTTGATGGGCGCCCGCTCTGCCGGGCCGCCCGCTGAATAGAACAGCCTTATACCCGATGCGGGGCCGCTCCCCGCGCATGGCGAATTTCCGGCCCGCCACTATTCGATGTAATCCCCAAAATTTTTGGCTTAAACGGTGCAAAGGTATACGGATTACAGCCTGAACAGATTCGCCAAAAAGCCAAAGGCGACGGAATTGGCCAAGTCAAAGCGGATTACCGCTCCTCACCCGCTCCTAGCCATATCACGTATGGACCCAGAACCGTGACTGAATACCGTGCATTGTTGCGCGAACGGGGTGGATTTCCAGCTTAAATAAACGTGCCCTGAGCTAGTTGCCACCAGGCTCCGTCACGACCCAGACGCGAAGTGGACGTGATCCTGAATTAAGTTGCGGCGATCGTGCTAAATCGCCGTTACGATCTCCAGATCGTTGGCAACCGGGGCATCGCCTTGGAAATTGCCGATCAGCGTGTAGCCCGCGGCGGCGCCATTGGTATCGTGATAGAGGTTGCCTATATCATCAAACACAAACGAGGTGTTGCCAGCCAAATATTCACTCGACGTTCCGTTAGTACCGTCGTACTCGCCGGCGATGGCGCTAAAATTAGTGCCGTCCACGATGTTGCCGAGGGCACCGAATTCGCTCTGCAAGAAATGAATTTCATCATCCCCGGTATCGAAATCGAGAATGGTATCCGCCAACAGCCCAAGAAATGTTGGTGTGCCGTTCACCAGAGTTGACGTACCGTCGGCAATGGCCTCGTAGCCGAATACGTCATCGCCACCGCCTCCCTGAAGCTGGTCGGCACCGCCGCCGCCAACCAAGACGTCAGGTCGGTTGCCCGCACCGCCATCGAGCTGGTCGTCTCCTTCCCCACCGAAAAGGGTGTCGTTGTTGTTGCCACCCAACAGGGTATCGATTCCGTCTCCGCCTTCGAGTAGATCGTTGTTGTTGTCGCCGATGAGCGAATCGTCTCCCGCACCTCCGATGAGCGTATCGTTATTGCGCCCACCGTCCAAGGTATCGGACCCGTCGCCGCCTTCGAGCAGATCATCGTTCCTATCGCCAAAGAGTGAATCGTCACCAGCGCCGCCAATGAGCGTGTCGTTGTTACGTCCGCCGTCTAGGGTATCGGAACCATCCCCCCCATCCAGCTCGTCGTTGCCTCTGTCGCCGATGAGTAAATCGTCCCCCACTCCGCCAATGAGCGTGTCGTTGTTGAGCCCTCCGTCGAGGGTATCAAAGCCGTCCCCCCCTCCGAGCCGATCGTCATTTCGGTCGCCGATTAGTGAATCATTTCCAGTGCCACCAATGAGCGTGTCGTTGTTGCGTCCGCCGTCCAGGGTGTCGGACCCATCACCTCCCTCGAGCCGATCGTCGTTTCTGTCGCCAATAAGCGAATCGTCGCCCGCGCCACCGATTAGAGTGTCGTTTTCACGTCCACCGTCCAGAGTATCGGACCCGTTGCCGCCCTCAAGCTCGTCGTTGCCTCTACCACCGACTAGCGAATCATCCCCGCCAAGTCCGTCGATGCTATCGTTACCGCCGAGACCGTCGATGCTGTCGGGACCCGTGGTTCCGACCAATGTATCGTCCCCAGGTGTACCGTTGAGAACGATGCCGGCGGAGGCGACGGATACCACCACGTTTCCGACGGAAATCCCCCCGTTGCCATCCGCGGCGGTGTAGGTGAAATTATCTTGACCGTCGAATCCTGCGTTCGGTGTATAGGTAAGAGTGTTATCCGGATTGATCACGACCATGCCGTTACCCACCGGTCCGACTGCAGTTACCGACAGGGCATCTCCATCCGGATCGTCATCGTTATCGAGCACGTCGATGTCCACCGCCACGCCGAAATCCGTTGACGCGTCATCGTCCAAAACCACGGGAGCACCGTTCACGGCGGCGAAATTGAGCAAAACCACGACCGAGTCGGCACCGCCAAATCCGTCGGTCACCGTGTAGGAAAAACTCGCTTCGCCAACAAAATCAGGGTTTGGCGTGAATACCACGTTACCGACCGGGCTAAGGCCAACCGCTCCTGAAACGGCATCCCCAACGCTCGAAATCGAAAGGGAATCTCCGTCCGCATCACTATCGTTGGCCAGTAGCGTGTCCGCGGTTATTGTCAGTTCCGAATTCTCGAATCCAGGGAATATGCCGTCATCGACAGCCACCGGAGTGTCATTGGCCAAAGAGACGTCGACCATGACCGTTGCAGTCGCGGTTCCCCCATTCCCGTCGGTGACTGTGTAGCTGAAGATATCCGCGCCGAAAAAATCTAGATTGGGCTGGTAGTTGATCGTACCCGCTGCGACTATCGTTAACGTGCCGTTGGCTGCACCGGTCACTGAGGCCACGGAAAGCGGATCGCCATCAAAATCGCTGTCGTTGGCCACGACATTGATGGCCACCGCCGTATCCTCGGCGGTGTTGGCAAGTTCATCAACGGCGATCGGCGCGTTGTTTCGGCCGTCAAGAAAGATCAGACGGTCGACAAACTGCAATACTTCGACGCCAGCCAAACTATCGCTGCCATCGTCACCATCTCCTGGGATAGAATCTTCGACGATGACAGCATCGGTCGCGACAGTCACTTCATGATCGAGAAAGACACCGGTGAAAACCGCCACGTCTTCGCCGTTACCACCAATTATCGTGTCGTTACCCGGACCGCCGACAAACTCGTTAGGACCATCGTCGCCGATGAGTTGATCCGCTGCCGAGCCGCCAACTAGGTTTTCAATGCTGGACAAAACATTGGTCCCGGTTTGGGGTCCTCCCAACGCGGTTCCTGTGGCTAAATCAGCGGTGACTGGGACCGCGTTGGCAATAAAGGTCGCGGTGTCGATCCCAGTTCCACCGTCAAGCACGTTGTTACCACCACCTCCGATGAGCGTGTCATTCCCCGCGCCGCCGAAAATGACGTCGTCGTCGATTCCGCCGTCCAGATTGTCAGGCCCGGGGTTACCAACAATCGAATCGTTACCCGGTCCGCCGGCGAGTGAATCGGCGCCGGGTCCGCCGAAAAGCACATCGTCGCCGCTACCGCCAACGAAAAATTCATCGGCACTGGTACCCGAGAACAACACTCCACCGTCCGGCAGATTCGGAAACTCAGGGTCATCGACGCCGAGGGGTATTGGTGCAGCCACCTCCATGGCTTCCTCAACCTCCGCCCCAGCGTCGAGAAGGATCGGCTCATCGTCCCGAGGCGTAGTATCCGCGACCTCAACCACCCTAGGCGTGTCGTCCGTGTATGTAGGTACCGTTGCGCCCGGTAGCGCCAATGGGACTTCTGCCGGTGGGGCACCGAACCCGCCGACGACACGAACGACTTCTCCAGCCGGAAATGCTCCAGCTGCCGGTGCCACATTTTCGAGAATCTGTTCGAGCGTTTCGGCGCCCGAGACCAGCAGCTCAGGGGGCTGATCTGCTAAAGTGATCACGGCACTATCGTTTACATCGGCAATGGCCACGCTGCCGCTTTCCGTAGCGAGCTCGATTACGTCCTTCCCAGGCAAGGGATTGGCAACCAAGAGTACAGACGCGCCTTCGGCCGAAACGGAAGCAGTCCCCACAACACCGCTATCAACCACCCGAACCGCTCCAGCTGGAGCTCGAAACACCAAGGCGGTCTCACCATCTACTGAACTCCCGCTAATAAAGAGAATTCCACCTTGTAGAACGTCGAGACCAGCCGATATGCCCCCGGTGAGGCCGGCGCTTTCGAAAACAAGATGGGTTAACTCGTCAAGAACGAGGATGGTGCCGTCGGACAGCGCGATTTGAATCGACGATGATCCCGCTGTCGATATAACGTCGCCCTCGACAAGAGACATATTCGAAGTCAACGGCAGAGCACCGCTTTCGCCGCGCACAACGGTAACGTCGCCAATGGCATCATCAACGACACCAACCGCAGGCAATGCGCCAATCGTGGAGTCAGGCGCTGAAAAGAGTTCCGGCGACAGATTTTCGCCCGCGCTATCAACGATCCGAGGACGATCCTCAGCGTCAAAAAAATTCTCGATTCGTACGGTACCCGTGCCAGCCGCAAAAAGGAGCAGATCGTTTCCGGCCCGCAGAGCATGAATCGCGCCAGATGCAAAGCCAGCCGGGAGCACGTAATTGCCACCGGCTGCTGCCTGCAATGTATTCACTTCTTCGTTGTATTTTATCACGACACCGCCAACAAAGATTGCAGGAAACTATTCAATCGCAAGTACTCCTTTCCAAGATTTATTCACCATCATTTCACCGGAATTCATATGGTTATGAGGGCAAAATCGAAACTCGTTTGAGGGGAGAGTAATGACAAGGTTTAGAAGAAATTCTCCAAATTACTTATTCCCTGACTAAACTATTCTTAACCATGTTCAGCGCTACACCCCAATCGTTTAGCCAGGGAATGTTCAAAATTATACGGATCAGGTACAGGATCCCAAAGGTAATCCGTCACAATTTGGAATCAAAATCGCACATTTTTCTGAAATTAACTACGAATAAGCCAGTAATGGTATTTATTAACTAGCGTAAGGATATCATTTGTGCTCATTTTTCCGTTGGGTGCTTTTCCTAGTCAGATAAGTTCACAGCCCTCAAACTTACCACTGCCGTAAGATTTGACGCGTGGGGACCCGACGAAGTTTAAAAACTGGTCGCCCTCCGTGGTTCCCAGGTTTGATGGGGAGAAAACTGAACCATCTCACCGTCGGGCGTGCGATATACTGGTTTATTAGTGCTGGTTCAGTGTTTCAGATCGCTTGTTATGAGACGGTCTCCAATTCGCTGAACCCGGATTGTAGGGAGACTCCATGGGAATTGCCCAGATACTGGTGACGCTTATAACGGTCGTGCCATTGGCAATTCATGCTGCGCGTAGCGAACCATCGGTTGAAATCGACGGAGAGAAGGTGGACCTGGGCGTGGATTTTGGTAACTTGACGCCCACCGATCGGCCCAATAGATACCTTCTGTGTCCGCGAGGGCTATGCCGTGCGGAACCCAACGCTATCAGCCCCGAATTCGACGTTACCGTTTCCCGGCTTTTGGACTGGTGGCTCATCATGACCGAGGCACAACCAAGGGTAGAACGTCTTGCTAGCGAAACCGAAATCCATCAGTACCACTTCGTCCAACGCTCCGATCTGTTCGGTTTTCCGGATATAATCACCGTACGTTTCATCGCCCCTCGACGAAGGCCGTTCGACTCTGGCGGTCTACAGCCGTTCGATACAAGGTTATTACGATTTCGGCGCTAACCGCGAGCGCGTCGAGTCCTGGATTGAAGAATTGCCCAACTGGGTGACGCCGATCGCGTCCGATCGTTAATCCGTGGCGCGCACCCCGAGATCGTGGCGTTCCACCCGCTCCGGTCCCAGGGTCTCCACGGCCAAACGGGCAAGATGATCATGGTGGGTGAAGAACAGAGTTTGCGTCTTCGCGGCCAATTCACCAAGGATATCGAACGCCGCCGCCGCACGATCCGTATCGAAGT
>JAAXGF010000181.1 GCA_012267605.1 Alphaproteobacteria bacterium
GAGTTCACCGACATGATCATCACTCAGCGGGCGTTCACCGCCAGTTCTCGATTGATTACCACGGTGGATGACATGCTTGACGACCTACTGAGGATTTCGCAGTAGGGCGGTAGTTAGAAGAATAGTTCGTGGTTTGATTCCAGCGAATCGCAGCCACTGATGATTTCCCCAGTGACAATTGACCCCAACGCTCGAATCCGGGCGTTGGGGTCAAATTTTCGGGCTCGGTTGCGCCGAGCCAATTTCCTGCCTGGATTTAGCAAAATTTTAAGCTGAACCCGCTAGTTATGGGCTTGCAAGGAGCGTGTTTTTGGAGCGCGACCATATGACGAATGACAACGATAGGGGTTGGGGATCGGCACATAAGCCATCGGCCAATCCGTCTACACTGGACGACCTTCCTCCGGAAAATACACGACGTTGGGTGGTCCGGCGCAAGGCCGCCGTCGTGACTGCCGTGCGTAGCGGTCGTTTAACGATGGAGGAAGCCTGCCGTCGTTACCGCTTGTCGGTAGAGGAGTTTCTTTCATGGGAGCGGGCAATTCGTAGCCACGGTCTACGAGGACTGCGGGTTACGCGACTACAGGAATATCGAGACGTGACGTCATAAGCCAGGTGTCCCGCGCACGCGATGGGTTCTAAACCGACCAATTCCGTGAACCCAGCCCGGCAAAATTTTCCGCATACCAGGCAAATCTTGCCCCAAATTAACGTCTGATTCACCGAGTCCCGATAGGGTTTTTCCGAACGGGAGCGAAGATTCAAGGCGATAGTTCGCCGATTCGCTCCGCCACAAGGACGTTCTGGAGAGGGACGGCGTGAATCGTTTAATCGAGACTCTGCGGGAAATTCGACCGTCGCGACTAGCCATCCTCGGCACGGGATTAATTTTGCTCATCGCGGTTGCCGTTTACGGAACGATGCGGGTTGGGCAGTCTGACCTCGCACTTCTCTATGGTTCCCTTGAACCGAGCGACGCTTCACAAATCGTCAGCGAACTCAATTCCATGGGCGTACCTTTCGAGCAGCGCGCGGGCGGCAGCGAAATTTACGTCCCTGGAAGCCGTGTTCTGGAAGTGCGTATGGCAATGGCGACCATGGGACTGCCAAATGGCCTGCCCGGCAACGACATACTCGATCGCGATGGCGGATTTGGCGAGACACGAGAAATGCAAGGAGCCAATCTTCGCCGGGCGTTGGAGGGGGAGCTCGCGCGAACCATTCGGTCCATGTCGGAAATCTCGTCTGCACGGGTGCACCTTAGCCTGCCGAAACGCGAACTTTTCACGCACGATCGTAAGGAAGCAAGCGCGTCGGTTATGGTTACGGTAAAGGGTCGCGCAACCCGGCTGTCATCTTCCCAGGTTGGCGCGATTCAACATCTGGTTGCATCCGCCGTGACCGGTCTTGATCCGGCCAACATCTCTCTCATCGATAATAACGGCAACCAGTACATTGCCGGTGGCGGCGAGGACGGGACGCGCGCGCTTAGCCAAGCCGACGATAACCGCATCAATTTTCAAAGCCGCATGAAGGAAAAAATCGAAAATCTGCTTGCCCAATCGGTCGGACACGGAAACGTGCGGGCGGAAGTGACCGCCGAAATCAATTTTGATCAATCGACAATCAACTCCGTCGAGGTCGATCCGGAAAGCAAGGTCGAAATCTCCGTCCAGGCGGTCGAAGAAACTTCCGACCGTTCGGAACTCGACGTTGCCGAAAACATCAGCGCCGAAAATAATTTGCCCAATCAAGAAGGTTCGGAAACTGGAACCCGCACGAACGATACAACTTCGCGCACCCAGGAAACCGTTAACTACGACTTTTCGAAAATCACCAAGACCCTTGTCGGCATCGGTGGCGAGGTGAAGCGTTTGTCGGTCGCCGTTATCGTCGATGGGGACTATCAGGTCGACGCCGCCGGCGAAAGGACCTATCAGCCTAGATCGCCGGAATTCATCGAAGAACTCACCGTCCTGACTAAGGCCGCGATTGGCTTCAATGCCGATCGCGGTGACGTGGTTGATGTACGCAACCAACGCTTTTTCGAGATCGACGAAGATTCGATGTATCAGGAGCCGTTTATCGACCTGGGCAAGGGCGACTTTTTCAAAATAGCTGAGATCGTCGTTCTGCTGGTCGTCAGTATTATGGTCGTCATGCTCGTACTCAAACCACTCGCTGCCCGCGCACTCGACGAGAACGGGGAGGGCGACGGAAGACAGGCAGCGCTAGCCGGACCCGACGCCGAGCAGGCGCGTATCGAGGCGGAAAAAGCGGAACAAGAGGAAGTTAGTATCGACCACGAGGTCGACCAAATCGAGGGCCGCCTGCGTGCGGTCGAGCTGCAAAAAATTGATGCTTTGGTCGACAAGTATCCGGAACACGCGGTGAATATCATCCGCGGCTGGCTCTTCAAGTAGCGGGTTCCCATCCCATGAACAACTTGACAAGTGCTGCTAACCTCACCGGGGCCGAGCGCGCGGCGATTCTGATGCTGGCCATTCTTCCCTAAAAAGTCAGCAAGCTGTTTTCCTTTATGGACGATGAAGAAATCAAGGACGGAATTTCCTAGTTACGGGTC
>JAAXGF010000322.1 GCA_012267605.1 Alphaproteobacteria bacterium
ATCAGACCTGGGCAGTTACCTTTCAATAGCTAAAGCATTGCATATTGCAATAATCTTTGTGGGCAATCTGCATTGCTTTGTTGATACAAGGGTAAACTACGCAGCTAGTGCATTATTAAAATCCAGCCAACCCCTAATATTTCTATGAACTAGCACACAAGTTACTTGGTATTCTTAAAACAAGAAGCGGTTTGCCATTAGAGGTAAACCCAAAGAACAATGATGAGGCTGCTACAGTACTTGAACTGCAATCAGTTTGTCTCATCAGAGGGCTCTCTCCTTGAGGGCGTTACACGGGGAATGAACCGTGATTACGCATCTGCGGCCGTGCTCGACCGAAAAGGGCACAGCGCAGTACCTGGGGAAGGCTGGTATCAAATTGTCGAGAATATTGGTCGTCGATGATGACAAAGCATTTTGTCAGTACATCGCAACGATGCTTTCAAACCATGGCCACGAAGTGGGGCTGGCGTTTGACGGCTTAGAAGGGGTCAAAGCGTTCAAGCACCATCAATTTGATCTTGTCTTGGTCGACATTTTTATGCCCGAAATGGAAGGCATAGAAACAATAAAAGAATTGAGGAAGTTGGGGAAATTGGTGCCAATTGTTGCAGTCTCAGGCGGAACATCCTCATGTTCTTGTGTAGATTACCTCGAAATATCAAAAAAATTCGGTGCGTTCAGGACATTGCAAAAACCCGTTGGCATACACGAACTGATGTCTGTTGTCCGAGAGTGTTTATATTTGAACAGCAGAAGTCCACACTAGTCCTCAGATTAATTTAAGACTGTTCAAATACTTTTGAGCCTTTAATATATTTATGGGTAGTTCTAAAATTAGTTTTGGAGAATGGTCCTGTTATTTCCGCATTAGGCGAGTATACTATGGATGATTCAATCAAAAAGAAAGGTGAATCTAGCGCGAGAGCTCCTCGTGAGATTCGCGACGTACTTTCGTTTGATTTCAAGGAGGACTCCGCGGCAGACGTCAGTCCCGACCCAACCACTGACAACCCGTCAAAGGATGATCTAGATGGAGACAACGAAACATTGGAGCTGAGTGAAATTAGCTCAAACGAAGACGTTGAACACGCCCTCGATGTCTCCCAACCTGATGCCCTGGTAGAAGATGAAACCGGGGCCAATACTGAAAAACCATCTAGCCCGTCACCTGAACCGCAACGGTCGAACGTTGAGGAGATCAGGGGGACAATTGAAGACCTAATGCGCGAGCTTCTTCAGCCGATACTTCTTAATTGGCTCGATAAAAATTTGCCATCCACTGTTGAACGGGCGATTGAAAAGGAAATTCGCGACAAGATTAGCCGGCATCAGCCAGAATAGCCATTGAAAGCCTGAGAATGTCTCTTGTGGGTAACTACCCGTCAAATATCGACATCGACGATAACTTCTTGGGGGTAGAGCAGTCGAAGACGACGCGCCTCCGTATTGGAGCTGGTATCTTCCGAGAATTTTTCGGGTGGGCGTAAACGCTAACCTGCCGGTCGATCGAACGCCGAGATCGCGCCCCAGGGATTCGATGTCGTGTGGGTTGGTAAATCAAGTGATGACACTCGGGTTCTGAGTGCGATTGATGACGGTAGTTTTCGATACGCGTTTTCGCCCCTTTACGACGACTTTGTCCTGACGTCTGAAGGCAAGTTTGTCGGCAGGTAAATGCGAGGCGATCGACACGGCAATAGACGCATCGCCGAAACCGGACAGCCGGAGATAGCTTGATCGCGTGCGCCCACTGGCCCCTTCGTGGGCTACATCGGACAGCCAGTCAATTCAATTGGCACAGTCTCGTCGGTGTCGCAGAATTGGATCGCCGTTGATGGAGAGAAACCAGCGGCAGACGGCTAGCTCAGTTGCCCATTTCCTCCATCATAACTTCCATCCCTTCCTTGGCCTTTTCCATGTCTTCGCCCATTTGTTCGATCGCGTCGTCGGCTTCTTCACCGGCCTGTTCCATGGTCCCTTGTTCCTCGCAAGATGCTAGGCCAAAGGAGAAGGCGAGAATTAGGCTTCCGATAAATGATTTGCTCAGCGTTCCGTGCCTCGTCATTCCCTCGATCCTTTCGTAGATGGTTTTCTCGCGGAAGGTCCCCGCAGCCCTCGTTCAACAGAAATATAGGCTCCGATTCACATTTACCAACTATTTCCTGCGACACGGCTGAGCAAACCAGTTCGGCTGCTCGGTGAGCGCCTGCGCTGGAAGCCCCAATCCGATCAGCCCAAGTTTTTCAGTTTGATGATGAATCGAAAGCTCGTGTTGGGCTCTGCGTCTCGGTTGCGGGTGAACGAGCGTTGGGCACTGAGGGACATATTTATGCATTCGTCCTCGTATCCGATGAGGCTGCCGTAGTTGATCGTTCGCCGTTCCTGAATGTCCCGCCTGCCGGTGGCGCGCACCGACCAATTAGGCGTGATTCGGAGGGTCGCCGAAGCAGCAACCTCTTCGCGCTCACCAACATTATCCAAATCCATCGGCGTATCGATAATGCGCAGGTATTCGAGGTTTAGACGCAGCCATCTTGGTCCCGCGCGCAAATCTACTTCGTTGCGGCGTGCGGTAATCGCGCTACTGTCAAAGCGAAAACGATAGTTCAGGTCGATAAAGCGCGACGGCACGACGTCGACCCGCCCAACAAAATCGGAAAGGTTGTCTTCCAACCCGCTCCCATCCCTGAAGGTTTCGTCATCCCGAATGCGATAGTTTTGGCCGATGAAGCCGGAGGCGTATCCGCCGCTCGGGTGATACATTCCGTAGCGCATGCCATAGATGGCGCGTGGTCCGCCCTCCACCCGGTCAAATCCAGGAAACCGATTCAAACTGAATAGGTTGGTATCGTCGAACTCGAGGTCGATACTGTCCTCGTTTGGGATTCGACTGTCATTACCGCCGAATGGGCTGAGAATGGCGGTAGCTACGGGTTCGATTATGTGTTGAACCTCGTCCCCCGGGCGCACCATGGGAAGGCGCCAATTCAGCGCCGCGAGAGGATAGACCCGTCCACTGACACCATCGGTGGAGGAACCACTTCTCGGGTCGGGCCGGGTCAGCCCCGATGTCCAATACACGTCTCCCCGTAGCTTGAAGGTCAAGGTGGCGATGGCGCCACCGGGCGTGTAGTAAGGCCTCTCCACCGTGCCGCCCAGCGAGATCCGCCGGCTGTCCGTACCGCCGTACCGAGTCGCTACCAATAAGTTCGCATCCACATCAAGCCGGAAGCCACCGAAGCCGGGAGAACCGTGACTATTGAAATCCAGCAGTGGAAAGATGATCGGCGTATCGCTTTGCTCGTCTTGTTCTTGCAGTCCCTGGAACAGGTACGAGTTCGCCGAGAAGTAGCTCCTGTCTTGAAATCTTTCGGCGAACAAACTTGTCGTCAAAGTATCCAGCGAAGAAAATCCGTACCTATCGAGATAGGTGTCGTCGGAACTTCGCTGTAAGTCGAAACCGGCACGCCACAACGGGTTCAGCTGGAATCGTCCCTCGCCAAAAATATGGCCTCTGGTTGTGGTGCTGTCGAGCTCGGCGCCTTCGTCGTCGCGTTTGGTGACACGGGTCGCGCTGCCAGCAAATTCATAGTGACCGTTCGACGTCCGTTCGCGGTATTCAGCCGTCATCACCACCCCCTCTTCGGTGGTGAAAATCGGCGCGATGGTAAGGTCGCGGTAGGGCGCCAATACCAAATACAAGGGCGTTTTAAAGGTCAGTCCTAATGCACTTCGGCTACCGTACTCGGGGAGCAAAAGGCCGCTTCGCCGCTTCACCGAGGGATCGGGGTGGGTGAAGTAGGGGAGGTAGGCCACGGGGACGCCATAAACTTCAAAAAAGGCGTCCTTGTATTCAATATCGCGAAATCGCTGGTCATGAGTGACGTGGAACGCTTTGATTTGCCACAGCGGCTCTTGTATGGCGCTGTCCGGGCAAATATCGCAGGGGGAATAGACCGCCTTGTACATGTCGGTTCGGTCGCCGTTGCTGCGCCTGGCGCTCAGCGCGGCGATCCGAGAACCATCGGTCAGCAGGAGACGGATGTCGCGAATGAGACCCTGCCTCAGATCGCCCGTCAGCTCGACGTACTCGCCAAACATGACCTCGCCGGTGGGCTCGGTGATACTGACGTTTCCGGTCGCCGAAATCGTGTCTTCGCGCTGATTGTAGGTCACGCTGTCCGCCAGCAATATTCGACCGGCTTGATAGATTTCCACGTTTCCGGTGGCGACGACGGTGCCGAGTTCCTCGTCGACCTCCACCTGGTCGGCGCGGAATACAGCGGGCGAGTCCAGATCGTCGGCGAAAGCGACAGGCACAATCAACAGGGTGACAATAAACCAAACCGACACCCGGGCGAGAGCGCCTCGCCACATGGCGGTTATCCGTCCTCGAGGTGAAGGGTCATGGCCAGACCGAGTAGGGTCGATACAGTGGCGGGTGTCCAGGCGGCCATGACCACCGGAATACTGCCGGAGAGGCCAAGTGCGAAGACCACGTCGGACAAGAAATAGAGCAGGAATCCGGTGATCAATCCACCAACAACCACGAGACCTGCCTTGCCTTGGCGGATGAGCCTCAGCGAGAAAGTCGCCGCGATCAACACCATCGCGTACAAGAGCAGCGGAGAGGAGAGAATAGCGTTCCAATGGAGCCGGTGGCGAACAGCGGAAAAGCCTGCTTCCTCCAACGCCTCGATGAAACCCGGCAACGCCCAAAACGAGACCGATTCAGGCGCGGCGAAACTCTCCCGAATGCTGTCGATCGTCAACTCGGTTTCCAAGTAATATTCAGCGAAGTGTTCGGTCGGCAGGTCCGGTTGGCTCACCAAGGCGTTGTCGAGACGCCACCGGCCCGAGGCAAGACTTGCCGTGTCAGCGTCGATTCGACCCGCGAAACGATCGTTGCCTTCGTAATTGAAAATGATCACGTCGCGCAGCTCGAGACCCTGTTGGGAGACGCCCAAGGCGTGAATGACGACTTGTTCGTCGGCCCCGCCCTCGCGTAGCCAAAGCCCCGACGGAGATACGGCGAGCAAACTGGGTTTACCGCGTATGTGTTTGGCCTCGATCTGTTCGAATCGGTAGACCATGGCCGAAGATATCGGATTGAAAACCGTCATGACGAAAGTGCCGAGGAGAGTCGCGACGACCAGGGGAGGGGTAAGAAACTGCCAGACCGACACGCCCGCCGCCCGGGTCACCACCAGTTCGTGGGACCGCGTCAGACGGGCAAATGTGAGCATGCCGCCGAACAGTACGGCGAAGGGGAGAATTTTTTGCGCCATGAACGGAATTCGCAGGACGGCCAGTTCAATTATCACGGATAACGGGGCCGACTCCCGGTTGGCCGCACGGCGGCTCAATTCGACGAAATCAACCACCACGACGAGCCCCACCAGAACGCATAGGATAAGGGTTACACCGGCCAAGAACCGACGGCCAAAATAGCTCGACAAGGTCAGTGATAACCGCGCGGCCATAGCTTGAACTCAAGCGGTGTGCGGATCGGTTGCCAAGGCGGCTCCTGTGCGCCGTCGGCCTTGATCCACCAATAGGTAAAGAGCCGCACCACTGGCCAAGAAAACGCTGGCGTATATGAGCGGAACCAGAACCGGCGTATTGACTGCGCCATTGATCAGGGTCAGGCCGATCCCTTGCAGCGCCACGCCGCAGACACCGGTGATCCCGATGCGGCGCCATGTGCGACGCCGATTGAATTCGCCGCCGATAAGCCCGGCAAGGGCGACGAGAGTGAATGCCACGCAGTAAAGGGGTGATACCAAACGGTTGTGACCCTCGGCGCGCATCTCCTTGGCGAAATAGTGGTCGGCGTCATCCTGTGGCGTGCCGAAGAGCTCGTGCAAAAAACGTTCGCGCGGCTCACGCCAGCGGTCGTCCAGACCCTCAAAATATTCCGTCAGGTACAACGTGTATTCGTCGAAATACAGTAGCCCCAACTGCCGCGTATCGCGGTCAATTTCCTGGCGGTTTCCTTTGAACAAGACAAGCTTCGCGCCTTCGGGCGTTCGCACCAGGGCGCCGCGTTCGGCCATCATGGTCAGCGGCCGGCCGGAAGTTCGATGATCGTGGACAAGAATGCCCAATATCTCGCCGTTCGGCTCGCGGGCGCGAACATAGACGGTTACGTCGTCGCCGATGGGGTTGAACGCGCCCTCCTGAAGAAGCAGGCGCGAGTAATCACTGCGCAAATTGAACTGCTGGTCCTTGAAGGCACGAAAACCGAGGGGCATCAGGTACAAGGAAAATGTATAGCACACGAGCGTCATGATCGCCGCCAGGACGAGTGCCGGTCCGGCCAATTGGAAGCCGCTGAATCCAGCTGCCCGCAAGACCACCAACTCACTCTCCATGGTCAATCGATCGTAAGTGTAAATGACGGCGCAAAACAGCCCGATCGGCGAGATAAGCGTCAAAATGCTGGGTAGTAGCAACATAGTGAAATGTAGAAACGTGAGGATCGACAAGCCCTTGTTGACGATCAGGTCGATAAACCGGAGCGACTGGGTGAGCCAGACCACACCCGTGATGCCAAACGTAATGAAGAGAAGAGGGCCAACGAGCTGGCGAAGAATATAGCGGGTGGTCTTGCGCATCATTCCGGCTCCGTAACTCCCGCCGGTGCGCGTCGTACTACAGTCCGCCGATCGCCCTTGCCGTAAACCATTCGTGTGTCGATCCGTAAGTCCGACCGTGAACCTGACTCACTAGACAAATGAAATCAATGGTTTAGAAAATTTCGAGACGTAGTGGAGCCGGCAAAATTGGCGCTTTTGTGGCGATGTTGCGCGATTCTCGTCGAACCCATCCGTGGCCATGGCTTGGCCAGTAAGAAATGCGAACGGATGCATCTCGACGCGGCGGAGACCGTCGCTGGTCTCGCCTTGGCAGAAAATCCCGTGGCAGTATGAGGCGTTGTCAGCCTGATGTCGGATTATTTTACATCCAGCGAAAGACCCTCAAAAATCTGTTAACGCCTTGAAATATAAAAATATTTTTTTCTCTTGCGCCCAGTTTTTGGGCCATGGCGGTCGATTTTTTCTGGGCCGCCCCACTGTGTTGGTTACCTTTACACTCGCCTAAAACGCGCAATCTAGGCCCAACCCTTTGATAATAAATACTTTTTTGAATATTCCTTGGCAAAATCCCATAATGATGTGTCGGTCGATTTTACAGTCGAGTTTGCCAGCCAAGGGGCAAAAAAATGTTAACGTACTGAAATTGTGACATTTTTGGGATTCGGCATGGAATTTGCTTATTATCTAATGAGGTGGCTGCTGATTGCCAGCGGAGAATGGGCACGGACGCCAGCAAAATGGCGTCGAGGATCGGAGAATTTAGGATGATGAGGAACAAAATGAAAAAGCGTCGGACAAAATTTGCTTTGAACCTTTTATCCGCAGTGGCGATCGCCGCATTGGTTCCGTACGACGCCAAGGCCGAAGGCTTCGGTTTTTCGACGGATCAAATTGGGCAATACCTTCTGATTGGGCTTGGGCCCGTAAACGACGGCGAAGATGAAACCGGTACAGATGTGCCAGGTATCGGCCAGGCCGTTAACGTGAACAATTATGAACTTGGCGCGAACAAAGCCCCAACCCCGTCACCATCTCAGTTCGGAACGGCCAACGGATCCAGCTTACTTGGTAACGTGCCAAATATTCCTAACGGAGCTGCCACATATTCTGGAACCAGTGTAAGTACTGGCACTGGCGTTATCGGGAGCAGTAATTTAAATGCCCAAGAGGTCGGGACGGGTATCGGCGGTGATGGCAATATAGCGATTACCCACTCGGATTGGGTTTTAAACTTACAGGATGTTGGTGTCTACGCGGACCCGAGTGTGGGAATACGCTGTACGGCATCAGTGGCTAACTGCAACGAGACGGCGACAAGTTCAAATTCAGCTTTCTATGACGGAGATGTGGTGTCGGCTGCGCTCGCCGATAATTTTCCAAATACCTTCACGCGCACGGGATTTACACCTGGAACCAACAACACCGAGGGCACGGGGCAAGATGTCCCTACCAGTGGGCCGAATTCTCCACCCGCATTGACCCTGATCGCCCCTCCCGGCAACGGTGGAACGAATGCTGGGGTTACCGGAAATTTTAACTTTACGCCCTTGCTCGATGAATTTTTTGGATCGGACGGCGCGTGGGCGACGATATCTGGCTATAATTCCGGGAACCTTATGGAGCCGGACGGCAGATTTTTAACGTTGAATGTTTCCGGATCGGGCACGGGTAACGTCGCCGGTGGCGGTGCGGGAATTATCAATTCGAATCTGGAGATCAACCTCGAATCCGGTCTTAACATAATTGATTTCGACACGGGTGGCGGCGTCAATCTCTTGTTAAGCAATACCACCCTAGTCATTGACGGTCCCGAGGATGCCTTTGCCATCTTTCGACTTCCTGACGACGCGAATTTCAATATCGCGATTTCAAACATCCTTGCCGGCGACCGTCTCGGACTCAACAACATCGTGTTTTATACTGACAAAGCGGATACCGATCAGCATTTCAATTTCAGCAATACGATCCTCAATGGTATCTCGTTTTGGTCTTTGGGCCGAAGCGGCGGTGAGATAAATATTGACAATGCTCAAGGTTGTGTGCAGCTGGTCGCAGACAAAATTACCTTGAACGATGTTCGTTTCGATTATTGCGGACCAGGGGCAGGCACGCCCCCAGAGATGCCGGAACCGACATCGCTGACCATGACCGCCACCGGGTTGATAGGTTTGTTTACGCTGTATCGGCGCAAGAAACGGGCAAGTCAGACGGCATAAACGATTTGGTTTTTTGGGTTATCGAAGAGGGGCAAAAGACGCCCCTCTTTCTCATTCACGATATCATTCTCGTTCTGGCGACTCCAAAACTGTCGCCGTCCACCAGGGCAACATCTCGACCCCAAATTTGTGTTGGTAAAGAGTCGATCCCTAGCGCAGATGAGTCCCGACGCGGTAGCGTTCGCACAACATTTCAGCTCTGCCCAATCGGACGCGCAAGTCGCCAGCTTTTGGAATCTTGGCGGCGATGCGCTCCTGGTCGCACCAACCCCTCGGGCTCCGCTCGCCGCCTATCCCCACATTGGGGCCTTTACGCGTGCCGCCCCGCGACCGCAACAACACGCATTCTGGCGCGCGGTCGGCGTTGCTGTCGCCAATCATCTCTCCGATCGTCCGCTTTGGCTGAGCACTTGCGGCCTTGGAGTCGGTTGGCTCCACGTACGGCTAGACTCTCGACCGAAGTACTACTCGCATCAACCGTACCGAACGATGGGGTGATTGTTGTCCACGCTGTCGTTACGCCTATTCGACCACCACGGAGCCGGATCTCCAAGGATGCACGGGGCACACGAAAATATATGTCCCGGGATCGTCGAAGGTATGTTCGTAACTGTCACCGGTATCGAGATAGCCGCTGTAGAAAACTTGATTGCCGCTGGCCGTCATAGCCCGCAATTTGTGACGCATGTTGTCTTGGTTGATCCAAACCACCGTTGACCCCTGACCAACGACGACGTTGCGGCTGAACACCGCATTAATTTTCTCCTCGCCAGCACTAGAATTGGGAATGATGATCACCACTCGGCCGTCGGCGAGGTGGTCGGGTGCCCCCGCTTTGGTCGGTGCACGTTCAGTCTCCACGGTATTCGTTGGTTCGCCGGTGGGGAACCGATCAACTGAATATTTTTCAGCCGTGTCTTTTAGCCATTTATATGAACTGTCGGCGGCGTCCTGAAGTGGCTTCAGGGCGTCTTGCGCACCACCGGCTCGGCCAACGAAAACACTGACCAACACCATCGACAGGGCGGCAACGATCAACCGTGATCCGACTTCGAAATCGTGCGCCATGATGAACTATATGGACGCCTCCCGGAGGCAAGGACCGATTTGGTGTTCAGGCGGAAGCAGGTTGCAGTTCTATATCCGGCCTGTTCGTGCAGGGTTTTCTACCTGCCGGCCCTGATGGAATCTGCCGACCCGCGCCT
>JAAXGF010000001.1 GCA_012267605.1 Alphaproteobacteria bacterium
GTTCGCCGCCATCCAGATGGTGGATGTTCATCTGCCGGCCACCGAAGGCCGGCACCTCGTCCTGCCGCGCCACACCCGTCCGAACAAGGAGCACGAGCTACTGCTGCACCAGCTCGGCATGACCCTGCCGCAACAGCCCACACCGCGGATCTGCGCCTGACGGCCCTCGATTCGCCCCCTCCATTTGGCGCCCTGTAGTGCCGACCTTTGGAGGTCCGATTGTGGAAAATCAATGGGTTAGCATCTTCGCGACCCCCGAGTTGCGGAAGTCGGGATAGTTTCGCTGTCGTCGACCACCAATAGACGCGGCGCGTTAACAGTCAGAGCCGCGGGCGGGCGCGATTCGGATCGGCCAACAGGGCGTCCGGCGACACCGGTCAAATGCTTGACCAAGTTTTGGTACCGAATGGGTTTTGGCAAACACGACGCGAATCCCCCTGCGCGCAGCCGCCCCTGGTCTACGCGGTCGTTTAGACCGACCAACAGGATGAACCTACAGCTATACCTGTTGTGCTGCGACATAAGCGCATAACCAATGTTCTCGCCGTTTCCGTCATCCACGAGCTTATCAATCAAGGCGATACCGATTTCGGTTCCCTTTCGCCGCGCACGCGTTAGTGCAGCCTCAGCTATCCGCCGGTCTTCGGCGTGAATTACCCGCATGCCAAGGCTATCGAGCTGCCCATTCAATATCTTTCGCAAAATTCGATTTTCGGCAACGACGAGCACCAGCTCACCGTGCAACGCATCCTGCTCCGAGGAACGCGAATTGGCACCATCTGATTTGCTTGGAAGGGTCACGTCGAACCAAAAGGTGCTTCCCTCCCCGAGCACACTCGTCACTCCGATGTCGCCCGACATGCGGTTGACCAGCTTTTTCGAGATGGCCAGCCCGAGCCCGGTTCCTCCATACTTGCGCGTAATTGAACCATCGGCCTGCGTGAATTCTTCAAATAAGTTCGCCAAATTCTCGGCAGCAATACCGACCCCAGTGTCCTCGAATTCAAACCGAATTTCGGCTGAGTTTTCGCGAACGTTTTGCGAGGATACGCGCAGCAGTACTCCACCATCTCGGGTAAATTTTACGGCGTTGCCAGCAAGGTTGAGCATGATCTGCCTCAGGCGCGTGGGGTCTCCTCGCAACGTTGTCGGCGTGTCCACGGATACCAGAGAGCCGATTTCGATGCCTTTTTCGTGAGCTTGGGGCGCCAACAATTCACACACCCCTTCGACCAAATCGGGGAGATCAAAGTCTGTAACTTCGAGCACCAGTTTGCCCGCCTCAATTTTCGACAGATCAAGGATATCGTCGATTATGGTTTTCAGCGCTTTGCCAGAATCCTGCGCCGTTTCTGCGAAGTGTCGCTGTTCCTCGGAAATATTCGAATCCAACAACAGATCGATCATGCCAAGGATTCCGTTCATCGGAGTCCGTATTTCATGGCTGATGACGGCCAGGAACCTCGATTTCGCCTCGTTCGCTTGCTCGGCCTCGCGTTTGGCAGCAATCGATTCGGACTTGGCCCGATTCGCTGCGTCCAAGAACATCGTCGTACGACCGATCTCGCGAAAAAGAAGAGCAATCAACAGGCTCCCACCGACAAATATTCCGACAAATAGCAGAGGAAGTTCCCGAAACGCCGAATTGCCCTCTGCCATCAAGCTGATAACTTGTCGTTTATCTCGATCGAGGGCCTCCCGGGAAATGCGCCCGAGCGGTTCGAGAAACGCTTCCAACTGGCGAACTACAATTGGCGCGCTATGTCGGTCGGACGGTTGCATAGCCTGAAGGGTAGGCGCCAATGCATCAAGGGTCGCGAGTATTGTTGCCGCGGTTTGCGATGCACTTTCCATCAGTGGGTCGTTGGTGGCGGGCGCCAATGCATAGCGTTCGAGGCCAGCGCGAAAAGCGTGGAAGCGCTCGAGAACTTGCTCGTGATCGGTCTCTTGATGACCCCAGCCGAACCGAGTTAAATAATAAAGAAGGTCAAAAAGTTGTTGCCGTGGTTGTCCAGATGACCAGTAATTATCTTGCATTTCAATTTCTGACTGTAAATTTAATATTTTGTGTATTTGGAATAATCCATATGCTATTGAGGCCGCAAATATTATTACAGCAATAAAAGGCAAGGCGAATATTTTAAATCTCGACCCTAATGGCACTTGTATTATATCCTATTCTTTACGAATCCCGTCGGTGGCCATCTCATTGCGTCCTCCTCCAAGACGCGGTACACGACCGGCGGCTGGACGCAACATATAGATGCCGTCCAGGGAATCTCGGGATAATTCTTCCTTGGTTCATGGGTCAGAAACGAACAGGTAGTGTCCATAGTTTTTCGCACTTTTGGTGTTGGTGGTCCGCGTTTCGTTCAGTCCGTTCGTGATTCGTCCATTCTCATCGTCGCTTGAAAGAGGGTTCTTGAAGCCATCCGCTCGGAGCCACCGTCGCTCGCTCGCCCAGTTCTGGCGAGCGATGGTGTCGGAGAGTGGATGGTGCCCATCCGCTTGGTGAACCTGAGCGAGCTCATGCGACCTCCAAGACCTGCCGGGTGAGCAGCTCCATGTCGAGGTAGCGCCGCGATGACCATTTGGTGCCGGCGATGTGGCGCAGCCGCGCTGCCGCGAGATTGAGCGCCGACTCGCCGTCCGGAAACGAACCCACCACACGGGTTCGCCTGCGGATTTCCCGCATGATGCGTTCTAGGGGATTGTTGGTTCGTATCCGTCGCCAGTGTTCGCACGGGTAGGCGTAATAGGTCAGCGTCTCGGTCACGCTCGCCTCGACCCAGTCGGCGAGTTTGGCGAGCTTCATCTCGAGCAAGCTGGTGACCACGTCCCGGGCTTTGACCTCGACCGCCGTACGGTTCTCGCCGGCATGGATTGCTTTGAGCATCAGCGCGACGGTGCGCACCTTGGTGGCCGGTGAGTGGGAGAAAGCGTTGCGGTACCAATGAACTACGCAGCGTTGTCACTGGGCGTCTGGGAAGACCTCCCCGGCGGCTTTGACCAAGCCTAAGCAATCATCGGAGATGACCAAGCGAACGCCCTCGAGCCCGCGGCCTTTCAAGTGCTTCAAGAAAGCAAGCAAGCCTTATCTTCCTTCGCCCCTTCGACAATGCCCAGGATGTCGCGAAAGCCGGCGTCGTTGACCCCGACCGCGACCAGTAGTGAGACGTTGCGCACCTCGCCTGCCCAGCATCTCTTGAGCACGATCCCGTCCAGATAGACATACGGATGCCGGCTCTCGATCGGCCGGTTCCGCCAGGCCGCGATCTTGGCGTAAATCTTCTTGTTCAGATTCGAAACCGTCGACGGCGATACCCTCGTGCCCCAAAGCGCCGCGGTTACATCTTCGACCCGGCGAACCGATACACCGGCCAAGTACATCTCGATCAAGGCCTCTTCCACCGAACTCTCGCGACGCCGATAGCGCTCGATGATCGCCGTTTCGAACGTCTGGCGCCTGAGCTT
>JAAXGF010000301.1 GCA_012267605.1 Alphaproteobacteria bacterium
CCAGGCAGCGCGCTGGCTGTCGTTGATCTCGCCGAGATAGAGAATGTGGCGCTGAACGACCCGGCGGCCGCGGACCCGGACGTTCTCCACCACGCTCCAGTAGCGGTGCTCCTTGCCGTCTTTGAAGCGTCTCTTGCAGCGCACGAACATGGGCAAAGCGTCCGGTGCTTTGCCAGCCAGATCAAGGGGGTAGGTCGGCACTACACGCCGTTCTGGAGAAGCAAAGCCCGGAAATCCGCCACTTTCCGGGCCGGAAAATCGTCACATTAGCCGAAACGCGTGCCGAGTTGCGGAAGTCGGGCTAATTGTCTGTACAACTCAGGGCGAATAGTTGTCCCGCGACGGGTTCTCCGTTTTGTTCACGAATCACTGCGTCTTGTTGGGCCAGCACGGAGAAACCAAGTTCCCGCGATTGGTCGACCACATGCGCGGGCGCATGCGCGTACCGCCCGGTGTCGCACAACCCGTAACCTGAACCGTCGTATTTTTCGGTCGAGAACACAACCAGCGCCTGGCTGTTCGCAACTTGCGCGATGGCCCGCAACAGACGTGACAAATCGCCAAAATAAACGACGACGTCGGCGGCGATAAAGAGATCGAACCTCCGCACCGTAGTCTCCAAGAATGCACAAATCTCCGCGATTTCGATCTCGTCATAGATATTTTTCTCCCGTGCTTTCGCGACCATTTCCCGGGAAACGTCAATTCCGCAAAGAAAGCCGGTGATATCTCGAAACTGCTCGCCCGCCAGCCCCGTTCCGCAACCGAGATCAATGCCGCTGGAAAAGATGTCTTGGCTCGGTCGCAGACGATCAGTCAAGGCGCGGCACAACCGCGGTGTCACGTAGCCGAGCCTGCATGTGGTCGTCGAATCGCGGCGCGAAATTGTCGAAGAGCTCACTCACATAGTCCACCGGCGGTGCGGCGAGAACCGATCCGGTCAGGGACGCGAGCATGTGGATTGCCGTACCATGCTTCGGTTCGATCTTGAGAATGTCTCGATAACACGCGATGGCGCCCTCGCGATCACCCAATTCCCGTAACACCCCGGCGAGGCCTTGTCGCGCCGGTATAAACTTACCGTCGACCGCTATGGCCGCGCGGTACGCATCGACGGCGGCAGAAAGATCACCCGCGTCATAGAGCGCGATGGCCAGATTGAAATGGTTGCGCGGATTGGTTCCATCTAAGGAGATGGCTTCGCCATGACAGGCAATAGCCTTCGCATGATTTCCCAAGTCGCTCATGACCACGCCAATATTGCCATGTGCCTGGGCGTGCCGGCGGTCGCATTCGACAGCACGCCGGTAGGCCTCGGCCGACTCGTCCAGCGCTCCTAGTTCCCGACGAATATTGCCAAGCCAAAGCCAAACCTCGGCGTTCCCGGAATCAAGAGTGGAAAGAAGTTCGAAGCGCGCCGCCGAAGTTTCAAAATCTCGAGATTCGAATGCCAGCGTACCGGTCAACCATAGAGCCCCTGTATGATTCGGCTCGATCCGTAACACCGCTTCGGCCAAATCTCGTGCTTTTTGCGCCTGACCGAGATTGTAGTGATTGAGCGCGTCGTTGTAGGCCACCCTCGCCTTAAACGAGTGCCAAAATTTCTTCATGACCCAATTACTTTGTTGGGACGGCTGAACCGATCATGTGCTCGACCTATTCATTCCGGTTTCAGTCATGACCCGATGCCGCGGTCCCACCCCGAGAATTTCGGGTGCGCACGCTACAGGCGTTTGATATCACCACTGTTTGAGACGTTCGAACGCCGATCGACACGCGGACATAATTTTTACCCAACTAAACAACACCGCTCACAGCCAGCCATGTCTAACGATTGTTCGGTCGCAGACCAATTGTATGCCGAAAAGACCGTTAATTTGCAGGTGAATCACACCCGCGCACGACACCTTTGTCGGAAAGGGAGATCTGATTCTACGCGCGGGTCACCGAATTCACATTAAATCGGCGTCGTACGCATCGTAAGCATCACGCCGACGCTGAATTACACGTCTGTCGCCTCTTCGCCGCTCTGCCTTGCGGCGCTCGTCCGCGCGCCTTTCTGCGTCACGACGTTCTTGTTCCCTGCGCTTTTCCTCCGCGGCACTATCGCCAGGCTGTACTTTTTCGCTCATGCTCCCGCCGTAATTCGCTTCTATTTTTCGCTTAGATCTTTATTCACCCGTTGGGAGCCCCCTTCGGGCTTATCAAACCTTGTCCCGAACGCTCGCGAAAAGCAAGCCCTGCGTCGGATTAGTGGATTTTCCGGACCACCGCTATTCAGGTTGGAGTGCCGAGGAACACTACCATTGCATCCTATTACCAACGGTTTCGCAGTGACCTCAGCGCAAGGAACACACGGCGCGGATCTTTCTTATTTGCAAGTTCGGGATCAGCTTCAAGTAGGCGCTCGATGACGCGGGGATTCTGCAATCTGAGGAAGACATTTATTTCGCGTTCCAAGCCAAGCGTCGTAACCAGGGCGTCATTGGGATCCTGATGGGACACTCGTTCCAAGAGGTTCGCCGCCCGCGCATTATCGGGCTCCCTGTCGAGGGTGAAATTGAGGTTGTTTGCGATGTAATCATGGCCAGGGTAGACCAACGTCTCGTCGGGAAGTTTGGCAAGCTGGTTCGCGAATGTTTCGTAAAGTGCCGCAGGATGGCCACCGTTATGACAATTCCCTGCGCCTGCGTTAAACATCGTATCACCGCAAAATAGAGCCGGGCCTGGTATATGGGCGAGCAAACAAACGTGACTCATAGTATGGCCAGGAGTGTCAAGTACTTCGAATTCCACAGTCTTGCCCACGCGGACCACATCTCCCGCGACGAGCCCACGGTCGATTCCCGGAATCTTATCCCGCGCCCCTTGATGCGCCAGCAGCTTGGCACCGGTCGCAGCAACAATGGCGTGATTTCCGCCGGTGTGGTCACCATGCTCATGAGTGTTGACGATCTGACGAATCTCCCAACCAAGTTGCCGCGCTTTCGTCAAGCACTTCGCGTGATCTAGCGGATCCACTGCGAGCGCCTCACCGGTTTCCTCGCAAGCGATCAGGTAATTAAAATTGCGATAAGCGTTGGCCGTCCAAATCTGCTCTACGATCAACATATCCTCCCATAATTATCGATAGCGGAACCGAATTTGTTCGGACCACCTCGTCCATTAAACTGTGATTGGCTTGGGAAGAAAACCTGCTAATGTGGTTCGTTGAAAATTCGATGTCGGGTGGCGGGAGACAAATTACTAGTCCACTAATCCCTATAAGTTGTTCGCGTTTCGCTGTAGTATTAGAGTCTTAGTTGGTACACGTTGCACAGTAAAAAATTTTGGACGGTATTTTGGCGCAAGCTTGGCCCCCGATTTAGTACAGTTTTTACGAGGGGCACGGCGCCAGTGCCGGGGGCGAATTGTAGCAGGAGGCGTGTAGGCGTGTCAGATGTCACCGGTGGTGGTAATCAGTATGCCTATGTCCGAACCGGGGACGGATTCGGTAGGGGAACCAGGCGCGCACGTCGTCAACTTGGGTCGGTAAAGGAAATCGTCAGGGCTTGGGATCTCGACTCGCGCTTGGCGCAGATAAGCCGTCACGACCGGGGCGTAAATGGGTGCCTGGCTTGTACCGTGGAGATCAGCCGTCGCGCCAAGACGGTTGCCGGCACAGCCTACACCCAGCAACGAAGAATCGTGCTTCACGCCGCGCTGCTGAAGGCCGGAAGGGAAGCCGATCGCGACGCCACTTTGCTGCACGAGTGTGCGCACATTATCGCCAATGTGCAGCACGGCGTGGATTGCGGACACGACCACCGCTGGCGCGAAATCATGTCGCAGCTCGGTGAGCCGTGCGAACGGTGCCATTCCCTTGATTATCTCTCGGCGCGGGAACATGCCAAAGTGACTTGGGTATGTAATACATGCGGGCAGGAATACCACTTCGTTCGTCGCCCACGCCGACGGTTGGAGAATTGTTGGTGCGCAAGTTGTGGCCGAGAAAATGGCCGTCTTCGGGTCAAGCCGGAATAGGACCTTCGAAGAACCACACCTTCTTGCGATTTCGTCCGTGATCCCCTCACGACGTGACATCCAATGCAACAATTTCGGATTGAATCCGATCCGATGACTGGCGGCAAGGACATCCCAATACACTTGCCCAACCGGTGGAAGATTTTCGCTCTGAGAACGAGACGACTCCTCGTCATCGCGAACCTATGCGCAATATTGCAAGGATGCCTTCTGATAGACTTATTCGGTGGCGATTTCAGCGATAATCCGAGTGCCGAACTGTCCACCGACGCAAAGAAGCTTGTCGAAAAAGCGTTTGAAGGGATTGGAGAACGGCGCGATTTTCATACGCACTTGGTTGGCCTCGGCCACGAGCATTGCCCCGCCTACGTCAATCCAAAGATGTTGAGCTGGTGGCATCCCCTCTCGCGCATAAGGGCGCTGGTCTATTTGAGTGCCAGCGGTGTGAAAAACGAGGAATTCGCCGATCGGGAGTACATCGCCCGACTCTCGGATCTCATCAAGGCCATCCCACGACACGGCAAGTACCACCTCCTCGCCCTCGACTGGTATTTCGACGCGCATTTCAAGCCGCGGCCAGAATTTACGACATTTTAAATGCCGAACGAGTGCGTCTAGGAACTATCGTGAAACAGTGATTACGACGGCTTGTTTGAGCCCGTGATATCGGTCCACCCATATCGCCCTGGCGCTAACCCGACTTCCGCAACTCGGCACGCGTTTCGGCTAATGTGACGATTTTCCGGCCCGGAAAGTGGCGGATTTCCGGGCTTTGCTTCTCCAGAACGGCGTGTAGTGCCGACCTACCCCCTTGATCTGGCTGGCAAAGC
>JAAXGF010000061.1 GCA_012267605.1 Alphaproteobacteria bacterium
ATCAGACCTGGGCAGTTACCAAATAACGACAATTCGAATTTCATTGGGCGAATTCGACAAGGGCGTCAATTGCACGTACCCCGCTCAAGAAAGCGCCGTGAACAGTCGCCCTGTATTCTACGTTTGTGTGCTCCCCTGCAAATGCCACACGCCCGCCCAACACTGCTTCAAACCTTTTGAAGTGTTCGACGCGGGTCGAAGGCGTTGCAAAACTGTAACTACATTGGGCGTAGGGGTCGCTTCACCATGACGAAGCAACCGACCCGACGGGGTCAATCGCCGACGTACCGTAAATCTCTTTAAGGCGTTTCATGAGTTCGGCTTCAAGCTCAGCTATTGGGCGCTTGTCGACAACCTCCGCAAAGTTACCCAGTCCGTAATTCACCAGGACATTACCCTTTGGTTGGAAAATGTTCTGATTGAAAAACAACGGAAATCGCGCGCTATCTTCAGCTGAAAAAATGAACTGCGCATCATCCCAAAACGCCCGCTCAAAACGCAGGGCAACCTTGTTCACTAGTCCAGCACCGATCCTATCGATGGCTTCTGTCAGTTCAATTGGAAGATCGGGTCCGAACCGGACGCTTTTGGACTTCAAGACTCCAATCGGCAGAGTCACCACACAGAAATCTCCTCTCCATGTCTTGGACTTTGTAGCCACTTCTACGCCAGATTCATTCCACTCAATCGACTCGACAACCTGGCTCAAGTGAATGTCGAGATTGGGGGTTAGTGCCGCCAAAACACCGTCGTATCCATCTGGAAACAGGACATCGCTTCCCCAATACTCGTCGGTTCCTTCGTCGGGTATAGTGCTGAGCTGGTCAAGCGGTGCGCCGCCGTCAAATTCTGCTATTGCGCTCGCCAGCGCTCGATGAAGCGAGTCAGACAGGAAGTTCGGAAAAAAGCGCTGGATTGCGCGGGCCATCGTTTCACCCGATTTCGCACCTTCGGCAACCTCTTCAAAGATTTCGTAAGTTCTTTCGGAGGCGTCGACGAGTCGTGATTCGGGCAATGCTTTGCCGCCCGGACCATATGCGAGCGCGTCCTCGAAATCTGTACGATGGCGATCGGCCTGTACCTTATCCGCAAGGCGGGTAATGGGGTTCATCATCGGGCCGTGAATCCAGGACGCACCCAAATCAACCGGAACGCCGAGGCTCCGATCCGTCCAAATTCGGCCACCCACGCGATCACGGGCTTCGAGAACGGAAACATTGGCCCCCAATTCTCGTGCTGATTGACCAGCCGACAGCCCGGACATTCCCGCGCCAACCACAATGACCTTCACGCCTTCTACACGCCTTGCGCGAGCGAGAGCCGATGACAAATTGAGAAACCCGAAAGCCCCTAGGGCTAGAGGTACCCGGCGTCGGCTCGTTTCAATCATCAATGCGGCAACTCTTATCGAGCCGCCAACATATTGCTAGCCATCCGACAGGCAAACCCGTCCCTGAGCGGTTGTTAAGTGAGCAATAATCTTACGAGCGACTGGGCAGCGCCCTGGTTTGATTCAACGGCCGAGCAAAGGCTACACCGACCGTAAATCCGGCCAAGGTCAGGGTAGTGGAATGTGCATCAACCCCGAATCATGGCAATTCACTCGAAGCGGTAAAAATAGGCGCCAAGAACCGGCGCCTAATAGTGGAGCGCGGGGCGACCGTTGAAGTACGCCCCTGCCCCTCGTTCCATTGCCTAAACGATAGGCAAAATTTTGGATTACAATTGTGCAGAAACGTCCGTGAATGTGGTGCCGAGATCGGTACCAAGAGTGGTCATAGCGGTAATGGCGGCGACAGCGATCAAGGCCGCAATCAGGCCGTACTCGATAGCGGTTGCGCCAGACTCATTGGTCAACAGACTGCGAATGGTTTTGAACATGGCATTTTCCAATGGATATGGTTATGGGGAATAGTACATTGTGCGCCTACCATTAAAAAATCGTGAAGCCGAGACAATAAGACTGATTATCCTCGCACAATAAGGCAAAAGAATGCAAATAATAATCTCAAATAGTGTGTCAATAAATCATAATAAAAAAACACCGTAAGCGAGTAGATAACGGTGAGGCCGCACTAGTTTGGTACACTGTCAAATTATCGTATTGCCAAATCGTTGAATCGCTTGGAGCCAGGTAGGAAATAACGATCGGGTTCAAAATGCCAATGTGTAGGTTGCGAGAATTCCGAGAATTTCGCTGTCGATATCTTCTTCTTCAGCAACACGCCATCCCGCGTCCAGGGTGAGCCCGAATTCGAACTCGTAACCGGCGGAGACTTGAAAGAGTTCGTCATCCGTCTCCGCTTCGTCAGGTAGGTTTGTGTCGCGACCAGTCCGAGACAGCGCCAAGTTCCACCCACGCCAGTATAGTGCGAGGGAGGTCGTAAGCAGGTCGCGGGTGGCACCTGCAACCCCGTCGGCATCGTCGAAATACACGTACTCGACGAAGGGAACGGCCGATAATTCCTGAATTTCAGCTGTAAATTCGCCGGCAACGACGAACCCGCCTTCGCCCGTTTCGTCTCCACGGCCGTCTTCTTGGTGGATCGCGCCGATGTGATAGTGGAAGTTCGGCAACGCGGGAATTTGGCCGTGGACAGCCAACGCAAACGACGAAAAGTCCTCGGTGTTGCTAACACCACCATCGGAACGGTTGACTTCATCCCGGCCATCCAAGAGCGAATGGGCGAGGAAACTGGTATCAAGGAAAAACGTGCTGGCCGAAATCACGTGTTCCCCGAGGTGGTCACTCCGAAGGGTTAGCGATCCTCCGATACCGATTCTTTCGCTGAATTCGTATGTGTCCTCGGCGAAATCCGTTCCGTAGACACCCGGTGCGAGGTCCCACGCCAACCCGAATTCTGGTGTGAATTTCCCGCCCTTTAGCGAAAAAAAATCACTTTCGTACTGAAGATAGAAATCCTCGATGAAAAAGCCGTGATCGTCGAATGCCCGGTCGTCACGCGCTTCGGGATCCTCGATGGGCTCCAAGACGCCGTGAACGAGGATCGACAGTCCGGGTACCAGGTGCCCGATGAGAACCGGTTCGGTGGTCGTGAACAAATCGTTCAGCTCCGCGTCGCGGTCATCGGAATCGTAGGTCCAGTCATTCTGGATCTCGACGAGAACCTCACCGGATATCCTGGGATAGCTTTCCGTTTCCGCCCATGCTGGCGCTACCCAAGCGAGGTAAGCAAAAGTCGCCAGAA
>JAAXGF010000041.1 GCA_012267605.1 Alphaproteobacteria bacterium
GCCCGTCACGGACCAGGCGCCCGTGCTGTCGGACGCAAGCGTGAGTTGTTCGTGCCATTCGATGTCAAGGTTGCGCAACCGCTTGAAGAGGTCGATGTACGAGCTCTCCGGATCGACGCTCTCCAGGTAGAGATGCCGAATGAACCCATTATACGGCTCCTTTACACCATCCTTGTGCTCCAGGTCCCGAATGGACCGATCCGATCTGCCGAAGATCTCACCGATCATCTTCTGCGAAAAATCCAGCTCTCGCCGCAGGAACCTGAATTCCGGTCCGGTCAATTGCCCCGGCTTGTCGCACAAGGTGCGGGAAATACACCGGTGCAACCCCTCGATGTCGGAAATCGAGACTCCTTCCCCATAGGGCGTTTGTTTCTTTTCAAAGCCGTTTCGCAACCACACATTGGGCAAGCCGCATTCGACATAGTGGTATTCGCCGGCTTCGGCTGATGGCTGTGTCTGTTTCATAATCTGAACCTGTTGTCCACCTTGAGGACATATACTGTTTTGACTGTCCTGTTGTCGTTCAATTCAATAGCCGTTGTCACGTATACGTCGCTGCCACCGCACAGGCGATAGGAAACCGCAATCCAGTTTCCATGTTCGTCTCTGGACGGAACGTCAACGACGCGCCCTTCCTTGAGACAAAGAATCACCTGACGACTCGATACCAACTCGTACCAAGCTTCGGTTGGGCCGTACGTTATCGTATTGACCAGCTTGCTGGAGTCCTCGACGGCTTCACGTAGCAGCCGTTCGGCCATCCGAGGCGTAAGCGGGATTTCAAAGACATTTTCGGGCATAACCGACGCGCTTGGGACCAGAAGCGGAAATTTTCGCCGGTTTTTCCGTTGCGCGCAATGGGGCAAATGTGCCTGGAATGGACAGATTACCGTCAATGGGGTGGTCGAGCCCGCATTGCGGATCGTTCAGTCCCGGTGGCGGGTCACGACATGAGTCCATAGGCAATCAGCCCGCTGCCCTTTGAGGAACGATTAAAATTTTGCTCCCGTCATGTAATGATTCCACTTGTGCGTGATGCATAAAGTTTCGGGCAACGTGCGTTTTCATACCGGCGGAACATATCGTCATCTGACTGTCCAACCGGCATGAACGGCATTTCCTACTACGACCACCACCGCAACGCCCCCTCGCCCAATACAACGCCCCGGACCCCACCGAAGTCCACGCCGCCTGGGCACCGGCCCATCTGCCTGAGGAACCTGGCTTCGCCTGCGACATCGGCGCAGGCTCCGGTCGCGACGCCAACTGGCTCGCAGCCAAAGACTGGGAGGCGGTGGCAGTCGAACCCAGCACCCTACGCGACCATGCCGCTCCGATTCCCACCCCCGCGTCGTCTGGCTGAACGACACGCTCCCATACCTGCGCAACCTCCGCGCCCTCGGCCGCTTCCGGATTCCCGCGCCGTTATGGCAGGCGCTCGGCCAGTACGCCTGCCGGCTGGATCCGGTCATCGTCCGGAAATGGCGCCAGTTGACGGTGAACCGGGACAGCACCGCGAACCGGCACAGCGCGACGAAGTGGGGCGCCGCCGCGTCCGGCAACGCGGTTGCGGACCGGGATGCCGCGGCCGAAGGCGGACCGGCAACGGAAGACACATTCGACTGGACTGTGCGCCGCTACGACACCCGCGTGGCGCTGGAGCGGGCGAAGCAGTTGCGCGATGGCGTATTTGCGCTGACCCGCGTGTGGTCGGCGTCACGAATCCGGAGCCGGACACGCAAGTTTGCACTCACGCTTCGTCGTCGCCCTCCGCCGCGCCTTCGGCGAGCTTGGCCGCGAAATCATCAAGAAAGTCTCGCTGCGAAGGAGAGAGGTCACGCTCACGTCCCTCGGCCGTATTCGCCAAAGTATTGAACCTCGGTGCACGCCGCAGGAACTCCTTCACATGCGCTCGACGGTCCCCTCTGCCACCCCGATAGGCCGCTTCCGTACGTTTGGGCTTCTTCTGTTTACTGGCCATCTTGCACGACCTCTTCGCCATCCCTGACCTTATCGTAGTTCTTTTTCGCGCCTTCGTCGTAGTAGTTGTGAAAAAAATGGCTGTTCAATTCTCGGCTAATATGAAGCTGACAAGCACGAAATCCAAGAGACCCACAAAATAAATTCTTGCGAAATGAGCGTGTGCTGGATATCGGCTTTGTCGGGATAGCACGGCAAGGCAGTCAAGCCCGTCTGTGTTATTTCAATTTCCAGCAGTCGCTCGCGCAGGCTAATCCATTCAGTGTCCATCGAAATGCAGCGCGAACCGATAGAAAATGATTGTCCGCTCCTATGGGCCTATCGGCAGCTGAAAGCCACCGGGCGAGGCAAGCACGTGCGGCGCTTTAGCTACTACCACGCCACCGTGCTGGCGCGCCTACCAGAGGTGCGCTATCGTCTCGACTCTCTCGGTGAGGGCGTTTACGAACACCCATTCGAATTTAACGTCGTCAAGCTGGATACACGCAGCCGCATAAGCTTCCTGCGCTACGAGAGTTTCGACAACCCTTTCCCGGCGTTACTGGCCTCCCTATCGTGTGACCTCGCCCGGAGGAGCGCCCGCCACATTGACTTCACCGCCAGGCGCAACCCGCCGATTCTGCACCGCAAGGAGCTCCTCCTACCGGAAGACGACCCGCGCGTAGCCGAAGCCATCCGCCTCACTGATCGCCTGGAACGCCAGGGTGCATTCAGCAATCCGGCAACCATTGGCACCCGCGATGGCTGGCAGCGTCGACTGCGCGAGCTCGGTATTGAAGTCTCAGAGGATCCGCCGCCATGATCCAGCCCGCCGAGCCGATCGCCCGGCACCGAACCGCCCTGAGGCGCAGCACGCTTTCTTCGCCCTTCCGGTGCTTGCTTGACTTCGGCTTTCTGGATGGCCGACGTACGGTATTCGATTACGGGTGCGGCCGAGGGGACGATTTGCGGCTGCTGACCGGGATGGGCGTCGACGCTGCAGGATGGGATCCCATTTATCGGCCCAATTCTCCACGACGACCATCCGACCTCGTAAACCTTGGGTTTGTTCTGAATGTAGTCGAAGATCCGGTCGAGCGGCAGCGAACGCTCAAAGCCGCATGGGCGCTGGCACAAGAAATGCTGATCGTAAGTGTGATGCTAGGCTACAAGGCGCACCAGCAGCGGTTTTCCGCTCATGGTGACGGTGTGCGCACTCAGCGAAATACGTTCCAGAAATACTACTCGCAGGGCGAGTTTCGCCACTACGTCGAGGATACGCTTGACGCGAACGCAGTACCGATTGCCCCCGGAATCTGCCTGGTTTTTCGCGATGCGATGAACGAGCAATTGTTCCTGGCGACACGGCAGCAGGTGCGGCGAGAGTGGCGCCTATTGCGACGCGATCCAGGTACCGAAGCGGTCGCTGCGGCAGCCGAGCGTCATCGTCCAACGATCAACGCCTATTGGGAAAGGGTTCTGGAACTCGGCAGGCCACCCGTGGCGGAAGAATGTCCCGAAGCTCAACCGCTTGCGCGGTTACTCGGTTCCTGGCGGCGAATTCACGATTGGGCGGCGCAGTTCTTCAGTCCGGACGAACTCGAAGCATCAGCGATTGCGCGCCAGGAGGATCTCTTGGTCTACTTCGCCCTCTCCCACTTCAAGCGGCGGTGCGCGTACAGCAAACTACCTGCGAGACTGCTACGAGATGCGCGCTTCTTTTTCGGCGGCGCTGCAAAGGCAAGGGCCGCCGGTAAGCGCGCTCTCTTCGCGGTGGCCGACCGAGACCGCGTTGTGGACGACACTCTGTTCTGCCATCGCGAACTCGGCATCGGCAAGCTTAACGGTGTGCACAACCTGACGTTTCATTGCTCGGTCCTCGGCGAATGCCTGCCTCTCGTGCGTATCTATGTCGGCTGCGCCCTTGCGCTGTTCGGGGACGTGGGTGCGGTCGATTTGATCAAGGTCCACCTGCAATCGAGCAAGGTAACGTTTCTGCAATACGACGATTTCCATGGAGGTCAGCCGGCCTTGCTGGCGGAGCGAATTAAGGTGGACTTGGCACGTCAGCGTGTGGAATTCTCCGACTACTTGGGTTATCGGCCGCCGCAACCTCTCGAAGGCGATCCCCCCGAATACGGTCAGCGGTGAACAGCAAAAGAGCGCTCAGACCGCCGGTCGGCGAAAAACTTCCTTTATGTGCCACCGCACGAATTTGGCGTCGGGAAGCCAGTCTGAGCGTTGTGGGACTTGCAGGCCCTTACCCCGATAGTCCCGCAGCAAGCGTATCGCGTCGCTCCGACCGTGCACTTCGCTTGAAATCAATATCCGATAGCTTGGTTCGTCAGCCTCCAAGGCCCAGGCTCCTCGGTCAAATGCCTTATGGTGAAATCCACAAAGCGCGAGACCATTCTGGACTTCGTCCGGACCGCCAGCTGCATGCCATTTAACGTGGGCTGCTTCCAAGCCAAGCAACTCGTCACCCAAGCGAATGTCGTACTCGCAAACGGCGCAGCGGTATTCGTACGCCCTCAATACTTCGTGGCGAAACGCCGGCTTGCGTGCTCGTGAGAGGGCATCCCGCACCGCCCAAGCTTCCCGCATCACTGCGAATTCGCGTAGCCCCACGGCGGATCGGATATCGCTATGCATGGATTGAGGAAAGTGAGCCTCCAATAGGAGGTTTGCTGCTTCCTGCGTTAGTCGGTCATCGCCCAAGAGAATCTCGTAGTCGGCTTCGCGAAGGCCGCCTCGAATTTCGTGTTGTATCAAGGAAGATTTATGCAAGTCACCAGATTTCGTTCTGAACACCGCTTCGACGCCCGGGATATCCCAAAGCTCGTCGTTCGGCAGTCGTCCGAAAGGAAATTCCGGATGAAATGACTGGGTGGGCGGTCCGAATCTTCGCAGCAGAGAAGTCAAATTCTTTTCAACTTCGCAATACGAAACAAGCCGCTTCTTGCCCTGTTCGACCCTTCCGAGGGCGTAAAGCATCAATAGGGGCTTGTGCGGAGCGCGTCGTCCGCTTGATCGCCACACGTTGATCCGCGAAAGGCGAGTCAGAAAGTTCGTGCGACCCATGGAATCACCACCGTGGACGCACACATTTCACCTTCGATTGCCTTCGCTCGCCTATCGTTTAGGGATCTGGCCAAGGCCCTTTATGCGGCGGGCAAAATCTTTTGCTCGTTTCGTCAAGAAGTTAGCATATCGGTCTCTTATCGGACCCTCATCCTTCATTTCATCGTATGGCACAAAATGTTGTTCAATCCTGGAACGTAGCTCGTCGGCGCTAATTTGCGATGTCTGAACTACCTTACGCAAGTATATGTCCGGCGGGGCTTTCGCCAGACGCCGATTTGTTTTTCCGTCGAGAAATACGCCATTCAACCCATTTTGAATTCTCTCTACAGGTTCATCAGCTTTCTTCAATGCATCCCGTGAAAAAACATGATGACGATCAAGATCCCCATCTCGTTCCAATTCTCGAACCTTATTCGGGTTCAATAAGTCTCCTGTGATCCAATCCACAGGCTGCTGTGACATCACCACGGTAGCCAACGCTCGCCCCAATCGTGACGAAGTTCCTATCCAACCCGAATGACGTAAAAGCTCGTCAGAGTTGTAGAGAGGATGGTCTCGGTCATCAAACGCTGGTTGATCTACATTCCAAGTCCCTTGCGTCCGGACTTGTTCCAAGGCGTCGCTTAGTGCTAGAAAATCCTCATACAAACGATCATTCGCTTGAACATCGTATCGATCCGAGAACAGGCAACGCCAATAATAAGCCTCGTGTAATCTTCGAGCCGTATTGATTCTTGCAGGATCCTGCAGGAGATTCAGCTGAGGGCGTAATGCAGCCAATACATGCAAAGGAGGCCAACTTGGTACCGTGCGTCGTGTTGCCGCGCCTCGTTCGGCGACTTGGTCCAGTGCCCAAGCAAGATATTCAAACATTTTTTCCACTTCTGGAAAGCGATCATCATCCTGTTGCCCAAACAAGAATTCGATTGCATATTGGTAGTTCCTTTCGCGCGGTGCGTATCCTGCACGTAAACAGGCGACTTTGAGCATCCATTCACCTATGTCGGGAATCCAATCTTCCGGGTCCTCCTTGAAGTAGTGCCGAAGTGCGCCATTACTCGGCATATTGTAAGCATCCTGAATCGAGTTTCGAAGATCTTCGTCATGCCTTCCACGAGCGTTCGCCACTTCTATGTCGAATCTCTTGATCCTTACGGATGAGGTGTTTGTTTCAACAAAAATCTCGGTGGCGCTTGTGCGATCAATGGACGCAGGTAACCAACAAAACCAAATTGGCCGTTCAAAGAAATTTTCATTAATGAATTTAATCACCTTGCTCTCGAGTACACGAGATTCGCTTACTCCTATGCTTTGGTCACCTACGTCGATGCACCAACGAGCCAAAGGAGTTAAGCCTCGGTCATCAGTTTCGTCCAAGAGAACATCCATAGGAACACGATTGTGCAAGTAACAGGTCGCTGGATTCTCATACTGCCTTCCCTTCGCCGTGTGTACTCCCTCGTACACAATATCTTCAAATTGCAAGCGATCAGACAAAATATTGCTAAGTTGAATAAAAAACCGTTTTTCTGATCGCCTGCTTAGCGCATGCAGCAGGGAAGTCAGCCGTTGCTGACCGTCCAAAACTAGCTCGCTGACGCCATCGAGCGAAGTATCCATCCTATTGAAACTCCTTGGCGCAAACTGCGGTGGGCTTGCCATCTCCAGAATCAAGTACAAGCCTACTGGTTTCCCTTCTATAATGGCCTTTAGGTAATTTGCCGCCTTGTCGCTTCGCCATACAAAACTGCGCTGGAAATCCGTAATTGCTACTTCTCCGGCTAGAGCCTTACGAACCCAGTCCCGCACCGTTCTGCGGTCATACCGCACTTCGTTCTGTTTACTCATATCAACACTCCCCTAGGGAAGTTATCGGCCTCATTCCGAAATATTTTCAATGATCAACTTTCTTGGAAACCACGCTGTCTGGAGTAGGATGCGAGGCAATCGAGGCGGTTTGAATATCTATTCAAACGTCTCGAAGCTCATTACACTTGTACGCCATCAATGATGATTCTCATGAGAGAGTCAAGTTCTTCGTCCCTCAGAATGCTTAGCTCCCGACTTCCCTGATAAGCTGTCGCCCGGCGGCACAGGCGTTGTAGTGTCATTGATTCTCGTAGGTTGGAGGAAGGGTTGGAAACAAAACAGTGTCCTAGAGCACGGATAAAGGCGTTCCGAATGTTCATTGAGCCGAAGGTCGAATTTCGAAAAACGACGCGGTCAATGAACTTTTCCCAATAGGTCTGATTGACACGTAGCACCGTCCGAGCACATGCCAATGAGTGGGGATCGCCCCCTGCGGCCTCACGTGCCATCCTTTCTCGCCACCATGAGCGCGCAAATGGACAATCAACATAGACGGATCGGTTCCCACGCACCTCTGGAAGCCCTCCTAGTCGTCGAAGAACAGTTCGTACACAGGAATCAATGCGTTGAGGTGCACGTGCTGTACTGTCATTTAGGACGAGATCTATTCTTTCCGCACCTCCTGAAAGCGCTCCCCCGTTTGCGGCGAGATATACCGACTGAATTCGACCATGGCGAACATGATTAAGCGTCAAATAAGCCCAAAATGTGGAACGGCAAGCCACGGCGGGGGGAATGCGAGACCACGACTTGTATAAAGCGCGTTCTGTGTCGATGGGTGGATCCTTAAATTCACTCTCTGTCAGTGGCCATGGCGTTAGATCCATGTCAACGTCACCAACGGTTTCAATTTCACTCATTAGCGTAACAAAGCTATCAGTGTCTCTAACGTGTTTAAGAAAAGCCTCTTGTTTATCGCTCCCCTTTGTTCTCAATAGAACCCTGCGAAACTTTGTATACGCAATATCCTGAAACTGTCGCGGGATCAAAGGTGGGGCAATCATGACGCGCCATCCCACTTGCTATCCCCTCCGGCGCTTGGGATAGTCAGCGGATACAGGGCCGTGGCGACCTTTTCAGGTCGGAATGTCTCATCTGTCCAATGTGGAAGTTCATTGGTCTCTAGGTAATCGGAAAAGGCCTTAAGGGCACGGTGAGACTCCCATCCTGACTCGCCATCATCCTCGGAAAAATCTTGCTTTAGTCGTGCTAGACACGCTGTCACGATGTGAACCATGACATTATCCCTGACAACGCTTGTAGGGTATCGTAGGAAGCGATGTAAGTCTGGGTGCAGATTAACGCGGAACCGGAAAGGTTCAGTCTCGATCTCAACGGCGAATTGGCCCGCATTCATACTATCGTCCGCATGGAGGGAAAGGAGGTGCACGATTGAGGACGCAAGTTGTACGACGTTGCCCACGGCGATACGGGAACCGGCCTTAAAGTTGACCCGCTGTCCGTTCCATATTGCATGTACGCCATCGCGAGAGGAGTCAAGTACGATTTCGTCTGCGTAAATACACACCACAAGGGGTGTGAACAGAGGTGGCTCTCCAATATCACCGGCGTCCCAGTTCACCGTGTGCTGGGAGTCAAATGAAAGATGAGTCTTTCGATAGGACGATAACGGAGACGAAACGACGCACCCATATTGCGCTTTCCGTTCTGCAATCAACCGGGATACAAGGGGCGTACCCTCTACATGATGTGTGATGCGGAAAGCCGACCCGTTCTTTGCTGGCTCAAAGTCAACGAAGTATTTGCCCTCGGGAAAAGACAGGTTACCGCTTTCCAACATGGGGTGTTCGTGCGAGCCAATTGCGTTGGACGCGCCGTGTAAAACGACTTCGACCAGACCTTGCTGGTTCACTTCTCGCCAACCTGATTCTTAGCGTCAGAATTAGATTTTTCAGGCACATCCTTAAGAGTTCTGAATACCTCAATGCGCAAGGACGGGTTTGGCAGGTCTTCGAAATCGCCGACAACTGAGAAATCCGCCTCGACGGTTATAGTTGAGCCTGCCGCTACGTCACCGAACTTTACCCCGATTACTTGCTCATTCCAGCGTTCTAGGTCGGAGCTGGTGGCCGGGCTATCATCGAGCACGACGTTGCTGAGCAAGACGGGTGTGTACTTGTCTTGTCCGTGGCGGTCACACGTGGCATCAAGACCTTCATCGACAAGGAGCCGCATTTGCGCATCCTGACATCCCTTGGGAAACTCGATCTGGATTCTCCGACGTGTATCCCCAATAGGACATGACGCCGCTTGAAACAGGGAAGGCAATGCTGGTCGGCGTCTTGACTTGCCGGTTGGGGATGAGGGCTTCTTCTTTTTGGTACCGCTGCCTTCCTTTCCACCGCTGAACTGAAACTCGTCCTGGAACGCCCGCATTTGTTGGGCGGGACGGCGCCCGATCACCACTGGTGCACCCCAGAACGTCTTTGCGTTGCGACCGTTGCTGCCGCTAGTATCAGCTCCGAAATCAAGCGTCAGAAAGTCATCGGACGTATAAGCCTCGGACCTTATTGCGGGGGTATGCTCGCGAACCCAATCAACGATCTCACCCATTGCTTGACGAAAAGGCTTTCGATCCGTTATCGGGAGCCGCTTAGTGACAAGCCTGTCATGTAGTGGGCCTTCCGCTGTTTTAACAAAGTCGTGCAATCTGCCACCATGTTCGGCCTTCAATGATAGAACAGCATGAAACGGAACGCGATCCACAAATTTCCCATAGAAGCCTGGAAGTCGATCAGTGATCCACATTCCGTTACGGCAAAGATCGAACCGGATTGCGCCCGAAGGATTTTCAGCAAAACGAATCTCGATTACGCCTTTGGACGTAGGCAATTGATGACGATTGCCATTGCGGAAAGTCCTGTGAGCCTCGAATGCCTTCAAGCCACTGAGAAAGCTCGAAGATCTTTTTTTCTCACGATGCGCTTCTAGAACCGCTGAAAGCGACGACCTATCCAATGACCAGCGTTTAGGCGCACCCTTCGTCCGTGCGTCTTCCACTTGGACTTCGAGTTCTCCCTCGTCAATGGCAACAAAAAAATTTGCAGAAGCAGCATGGGCCACCATGTCCCAGAGAATTGACTTCTCAATAAAATGATTGAACGCAGGGATGATTACAGCAGTTCCATTCATATTTCCATGTCGTATGCGATTGAGATCGCTAGCGATCAACCTCGGAATTCTGTTTCCAGAGGCATATTTGTATAGCGTTCCTCTGCCGGGCTGAAAATCCAGAATGAAGAAACCGTCACCACCGCGTAGATGCTCGTCCCCTTCCACGTAGTGCGATGCGAGCACTGCGTGACCGCTCGCTATTCTGTTTCCGTCGGAAGTCAACCCACCATAAAGAACATAGCGCAAATCCGATGCTGGGATAGCAGTGGAGTGGCCGTTACCATACGTGCCAGTGGCACCACTCCCCTTGACGCTCAACCCGTCGCTGAGAAGTGCATTCATGCGACGCTCATTGAGTCCGATCCCGTTGTCCAAAATGGACAATACATCGACTCGATCACGAGCTAGCACGCTTGAAATCCGATCCCAGACCAATTCGGCCTGAGGCGCTAGCTTGCCTCCCATCATTTCTCGCTGAGACTGTACGGCGCGGCCAATCGCATTTTCGTAACTCCGCATTCCTGGAATACTTCCGCGTTTCACGGTACTCAAACGAAAACGCACAACTGCCGGCTTAGTGTTGGCGAGGTGGGTCGCGTCAAGAGCATTCTGAATCAATTCCCTGACCACCGCTGCGGGTCGGAGATCATCAAATGCCGCAATTCCGGCAGGCGTGAAACCACTATTGGAACCAGGGCCGAATAGAAGATCTGGTCTAGTGCGCGGCATGACGTTGAAGCTCCGGGACCGACAGGAATCCTACTCTAGCGAACGCTTCCACAGCGATGTCTATATCTGCCTCGGTAGTGAAGCGGCCGAGACTGATGCGTATACCGGTGGCAGCCACCTCGGGACGAAGACCGAGAGCCAAAAGTACCCGCGAAGGTTCGGACGTAGCGGAAGCGCAGGCGGAGCCGCTCGAAACTGCGACTCGTCGACCAACGTTGCGAATCACCTGCTCTGCTGGGGATCCGGGAAAACCGATATTGAGGCTTCCTGGGAGCCGGTATTCGGAATGACCGAATAACAGTAAATCTGGGCAATGGTCCAGTAGACGCATAAGCAGACGATTTGTCAGGTCAACTATCCGTGTGTGGTCCTCATCACGCTCTTGGGAAGCAAGCTCGCAAGCTTTCCCGAAACCCGCAATCAACGCCGGTGCCAAGGTACCGCTCCGAAGTCCGCGCTCCTGTCCTCCGCCTCCCATCATGGGCTTGAGGGCCACGTCGTCCCTTGCGAATAGGGCTCCGACGCCCTTGGGACCATACATCTTGTGAGCGGTAAGACTCAGCAGATCCACGTCCCAGTCTTCCACATCAATCGGAATGCGGCCAGCAGCCTGAGCGGCATCAGTGTGAAAAAAGGCGCCAACGGCGCGGCAACGAGAGGCGATTTCGTCCAGAGGCTGAAGAACGCCAATTTCGTTGTTCGCAGTCATGACCGAAACGATGAGAGTCTGTTCATTCAGAACGTTGTCAAGGGCAGCAAGGTCGAGAATACCGTCCGGATCTACCGGCAGGACCACCGCTTCATATCCTTCCCGACCTAGATCCATAACTGTTTCGAACACGGCGGGATGCTCGGTCGAAACTGTCACAATCCGATTGCGCTTCCCCAATCTGTTACGCTTCGCCGCGCCGCGAATCGCCAAGTTGCAGGACTCGGTAGCACCCGAGGTGAACACAATTTCGTCATCGTCCGCATTGATGAATTCGGCCACCTTGGCACGAGCATTTCTAACGGCGGTAGCGGCGTCCCAACCGAAAGAATGATCGCTGGAGTGAGGGTTGCCGAACTGCTCGCCTAGAAAGGGCATCATCGCATCACGTACACGTGGGTCGATGGGAGTCGTCGCCTGATAATCAAGGTATACCGGCAAACTACTCATTCCGTGCAATCGCAAGGCAGCATGGTTTCGGCGAACTCACCGAGATCGAGTCCATTGTTCATCGCTTTGTAGGAAACACCATCGCTTCCGAAGAAGCCGATGTGTTTGACATTGCCTCGGGTCTTCCGTCCTTCGGCAACCAGATCCCTGCCATACTTGCCCTCTACTTGTTCCCACCACGCAAGATCGCACGGCGTATTCGCAAGGGAGCCGAACCCGTCGGTCTCCGCTGCCTTCTCGTTTTCCATGCGCGAATGGACAATGTCCAAGTTTGCGGCTCCCTTGAGAAAGCAATAGACACAATTGGACAGGCTGGCGTCGTTCGGCAAGGAGAGATCCCAATTTTGACGATCCCAGAATGCATTCACATCATTCCTCGTCACTGCCATGTCGCCGAGAGGCGTGTATACATGTTCACCTTCGTAACCTGCGGTAGTGTTATTTCGATCCATCACGCGCTGGATGCGATGGGGTTCGTCGGCACGCAGACCAATCATGGATACATACTCCACTCCCCCCTTGCCAAACCGCGCCCTGTCGCCAAACGTCTTTCCCTTCAGCGCGGTATTCTCGAACGGTTTCCAGTCCTGACAATATTCATCGTACCGCTGCTCGTGCCGGAAGTGTGGCCGGTGCCACACATAGGCGCGCTTTTGCAAGAAAATTTCCTTGGGAACCCCGCCTTGATTGTTCTGGTGTCTTCGAAAGGCTATTTCGGGGTCCATGCGAGATTTTTCGCCGTAGTGCCCAAGACGCGGAATTGACGGCCGGGACGCGAGCCAATCCCGCAAAAAATTCCGGGTGACATCGAGTTTCAAATGTCGGGTGCATATCCGGTTGAACTGATTGGGGACGTAACCAGACCAAGACAAAAGCTCTTCGTATACCTCTCCCTGCCAGTGGAACCCATTGGGATTGTCAGGTGATTTCGGCTGCTCGTTAACTAGACGGTACGTCGGCAAACGCGTCCATTCGCCCTTGCGGGCGTCTTCGTAGGTCTGGAATTCAATTTGAAAGAATGGGATACCGTAGATACGGGCCGCGCCAATACAGTCCTGAACGTAACGATACGTATCGGGGTGCTCTGCAGAAGTATTGTTGAATACGATCACATCCCCCCGAGTTGGATCGAGCAGACGATTCTCCAGTAACGCAAACAGCAGCATACCGCTCGACCTGCCGCCGGAAAACTTGACGACGTGAGGCAATTCCCCATGTTTTTTCGCCCGATAGCGAAACACGTAATCCTGCTGTGGATCGTGCTTGGGCGGCGGCTTGGCAACTCGCCTCGAAACAGAGAGATTGGGTGCCTTGCGGATGGCAAGTCCGGCCATATTGGAACTCCGGTAGGCGGTTACACCAGTCTATAAGCAGATTCAAGGCAGAAATTTAAGCAATTTGACAAGAAATATCTATAAGGCGTGCTGTTGAAACAATCGGGAATCGGCCAGAAGCAGATCGAACAATGATCGGGATGCCGCTTCGTCGAAAGGGTCGTATTCGCCCTATCAATCCGTACATCCAGGTGGCGGCAGGAGTGTATGCCGTGACAAGTTCGAAGGTACCATTGACGCCGGGCAAGCTTCATCGCACCGATTCAGGATACCGGGTAGGTCGCCGTGTGCGGACGATTCAACAT
>JAAXGF010000230.1 GCA_012267605.1 Alphaproteobacteria bacterium
TTGGTATCCGGATCCGGTGCCAATCTCCAGCACCTTGTGACCTTTGGAAACCTCGAGCAATTCTGTTTGATAGGCAACTGTATAGGGCTGTGAAATGGTTTGCCCGCCACCGATCGGTAAGGGGCGGTTTATATATGCTTGGTCGCGAAGTTGCGGCGGCACAAACTCGTGACGTGGCGTGTTGGATATCGCTTTGAGTACCCGAGGGCTTAAACTGTGGCGGCCCGTGTAGGGCATGGTGCTCAACATGTCGTTTTGAATTGCCGACACCATGCGGTCGCGGTCCGAGGCGTATTCCGGATCAAATTTGGAATCGTCGTCGGAGTCGTTCCAATAGCCGTCACTCGTGGTAGCCATGAATCTGGTGTTTTTCATGTTTCGATCTCTAAATTGTCGTTCGCAATTGTCACCGAATGGACAATATTTGGACGCCCACCGCCGCAGCGTTTCTTCGCCGCCGCCGGGAATGGATTCGACAGTTGTGGTCGCCGAATCGCGCCGGACCAAACGCATGAGGCCCCAACCCCGGAGGGTTCGGAGGCGGCGCATGACCTGGCCTTCGGGAATGCCGAGCGCCGTACTGAGGCTTGCAGGCGTGTAGCGTTCGGAGGATAGACGGCACACCAATTCTCTGAGAGCGTTGTCGCCGAGCAACGCAACCAGACGGTCGAACTCCATGCCGGAATTGAGAAAGGGGTCGGCGGCTTTGGCCGGCAAGGCAGCAAGCGTGAGAATGAAATAGACCACGAACTGCTTCATCCACGTCTGCACCTTTCACTAATTGGTGCTTTCCTTCGGGTGCATCTCACCAACCACCCATACGGAAATAGGTCGTTCATCAAGCGATCGGGAACTGGATTTTCCACGCTGCAGGGGAGATTCCTGGCGAGACCTAGTCGTCGCCTTCTTCGTCGTCCTCGTATTCAAATTCTAGCCCGAGGATTTCTCCAGTCGTCGCGTCGACCTCAAGTTCAACCTCACGTCCCTCAGCATCGACAGCTTCCAGCTCGTAGGTCCCATCATCGAGTGCGATGTCGTCGAGGTTGGTATAACCCAATTCGGTGACCACCGTGGCAATAGCATCCTCGGAGAGGATTGCGTTTTGCTCTTCGAAATCGCACGCCATTACGATCACCGCACCGACAGTGGCCACTACAAACCACAAGACCCATAAGGAATTGACCGAGTCGAACTTCATGTTCAGAGCTTTCCTCTCCCCTGCCAATCATTTTGGATAGGAGACGACGTTAGTTGATAGTCTCCAATAGCTCTCGTAGGTTTGCATTGACATGGGTCATACATGCCACAGCAAGAATCGGTTCGGCAGATGTCGCTTATTTTTGACATCTTGCGTTCATTGTTGCCTGTTCGGCGTCATCGAGATCGCGGTACCAACGGCAATCTGTCTGATTTGATTGGGGTCAATGCTCCATGTTGAGTCCTGGATACAATCTGCCAGATGAAAGTCTCTCGACCTCGCCGATGGCACGAGTCAACCAGGTCAAGCGAATTGGTTTTGCTGTCTGACGTACACACAGACCAGATTCCCATGAAGGTTCACAATTTGGGGCTTGTTTTGCACGGGAAAGAGCACGTAACCGAAGGAGACGAAGCAGAGGATTCCTGCAACTCCAAACACTCTGCCGGTCTTTGTCGTAGTGGATCGCGTCGACAATGGACGCGAGTTCGGTACGCGGCTTGGCGAGAACCTCGAATTGCCGGAAATGTCCTCCCCGTACGACGTGATGCATGCCAAGCAAGAAGATTTTTTCTACGCTGAACGACCTCGTCCGAAGTAGCGCCGCTCGTGGCGACGCCGCGGCATTGATCGCGCTGGGATCAAGCGGAACGAGGATTTGGTCATATCGCGAACTTGTCCAAAGCATTGCACAGCTTGCGGCGGGGCTTACGCGTGCCGGTCTCGAACGTGGTGAGCCGGTCCTGTTGCTCGGCCCCAATTCGCCTGAATGGGTCGCTACGTATTTTGCGATAATCGGCGCCGGTGGGATGGCCGTGCCTCTCGACGATCTGTCGGACACCCATGAGGTTGCGCGCGTTCTGGCCGATTCAGGAAGCCGCCGTGTTTTCACCACGCAATCTCACGTTTCCACCGTAAGGGAATTCGATCGAACTTTGGACGTCATTAGTCTGGACGAAGGCGGTGATGACGGCACCAGCTGGCAAAATATTTTGGCTGAGGATGTTACCAAACTTCCAAACATCGAAGCTGACGACGTTGCGTCCTTGCTCTATACCTCGGGCACGACTGGCACACCGAAATCGGTCCCACTAACCCATAGGAATTTCCAATCCAACGTTACGGCGATGGTAACCGAGAATCCGGTCGGTGCCGAGGATCGCATTCTCCTGCCTTTGCCGCTGCACCATGCGTATCCATTTACGGTAGGGCTTCTCGGTGCGATCGCGAGCGGTGCCACGCTCGTATTCCCGGCCGGAATCAGTGGCCCACAGATTGCCAATGCAATCAAAGAGGCGAAGGCCACCGTATTGATTGGCGTCCCGCGTCTTTACGCCGCATTGGTTGATGGCATCTCCAACACCGTCGCGAGCCACGGGGCTGCCGCCGTCACCACGTTCAAGCATTTGCTGAATTTCTCGATATGGCTTCGCCGGACTACCGGCAAGCGTATAGAACGTGTCTTGTTCCGGCGATTGCACGCCCGTTTGGGGCCTGACCTTCGGCTTCTATGCTCGGGCGGGGCGCGACTCGATCCGGGGCTGGAATTGAAACTCGAAGCATTGGGCTGGCAGGTGCTGACCGGCTATGGTCTCACGGAGACCGCACCGATCCTCACCATTAATCCGCCCGGAAGGTCTCGTCCCGATTCCGCGGGTCTTCCGGTGCCGGACGTTGAGCTGAAGTGCGGCAGTGTGGGTGGGCCGGCCGAGATTCTAGTACGTGGACCCAATGTTTTTGCTGGCTATCGCAACAACCCGGAGGCGACTCGAGACTCCTTTACGAGCGATGGGTGGTTCCGTACGGGTGATCTGGGGTTTCTCGATCGTGACGGATATCTCCACATAACCGGTCGGGCGAAAGAGGTGATCGTTCTTTCGGACGGCAAGAACGTGAATCCCGAGGACGTGGAAACAGCTTATTTGGAGGGCGCCTTTATTCAGGAATTCGCCGTTCTAGAACAAGATCAAGCCTTGGCTGCGCTCGTCGTGCCCGACGATGACGCGGTACGAAAATATGGTGCGGCTCGTGAAGAAGACCTTCTTCGCGAAGAAATCGAGACCATCTCACACCGTTTACCGTCGTACAAGCGGGTCGCCACTTACCGAGTTACCCGTACACGCTTGCCACGCACTAACCTCGGTAAGCTGCGCCGCCACCTTTTGCCAACCATCTATGCTGCAGCGGTGGCCGGTTCCGATCGTGTTTCGGAACTGACCGAGGACGATCGCCGCCTGTTGGCCGCGGAGCCCGCGAAAAGCGTGTGGCACTGGTTACAAAATAGATTCCACGGCAAACACCTAACCCTTGAAACGAGTCCACAGTTCGACCTTCACGTGGACTCACTCGAATGGGTAGCGCTGACTCTCGAAATTCAAGAGCATTTCGGCATTGCGTTGGACGAAGTAACGATCGGCCGCGTGGTTACGCTTCGCGATTTGCTGAATGAAGTTTGCGCAGCCGAGCGCAACGCGGCTGACCAACCAGCGAATATCGGCGAGCTGACCGAAGAGGAAGCCGAATGGCTGAGCCAGACTGGCGTCCTCATGACGCTGCTAGGTATCGTCCAATTC
>JAAXGF010000114.1 GCA_012267605.1 Alphaproteobacteria bacterium
GAGGCACCTGGGCAGTTACGATTCCTCAGCCTTAGCGAAGTCACCCGTTGCGACCAAAACGACCGCGAGGCGATGATGTACCTCGGCCGAATTGGGCACCAATGACACCAGCCGCCGGAAAGAACCGACGGCGCTACTCGCCTGGCCACTTGCGGCTTGGGCGCGGCCAAGGGCATCCACGGCTTTTGGGTCGTCATGCGCGATACTGTCAAGTTCACGGGCAACGGCCAAAGCCCTGTCGGCTCTGCGCAGGCGGATAAACAAATTAACCAGACGAATTCGCGGCGGCACCGCGTTTGGGTGCGCGTTGCCAGCCCTCTCCAGCCACTCGATTGCCTCCTCATTTTCGCCTTGTGACAGTGCGAGTTGGGCCAACGCATTTAGAGCTGACAAATTGTTAGGGTCGCGATCTAGTATTGAATTGAAGCGTACCTTCGCTGCATCGAATTTGCCCTCGAATCGGTCGATTTGACCCAAATTCATATCGGCCGGGAAATAATCTGCGTCAACCTCTAATGCCTTCTCGAATAACGTTCGAGCCTCGTCATAATTCTTCAGACCCAATGTTGCAGCACCCATAAGGTTCAGAAAGAGCGGGTTTTCAGGTGCTGCCGACCGCAACTTTTCCGCCGCACTGAAGGCGGCATCAAAATCCTTATTCCGCAAATGAGTTAGCGTAAGCAGGATGCCCGCCTGACTTGCGCTCGGGTCAAGCTCCATGACCGACTCAAGATCTTCAATCGCTTTTCCGGGCTCACCTTTAGCAATATGGCCAAGAGCAAGTTGCGTACGAACCGCGCTTTCCTCTGGTGCCACTTCAACCGCCCGCTGAAAATACTCGGTCCCTTTCGCATACTCACCAACTTGCATGTACGCGCTGCCAAGAAGCGAGAGAAATTGTACGTCGGCAGCACCTTTGTCCAAGGCGGGCTCAAGAACCTCAATGGCCTTCTGCGGTTGATTCTTCCGCATCTTCGTCGCGGCCATCAGTTTTGTTGCAGCAAGGTGTTCAGGGATAGCGCTTTGAAACGTGTTTAATCTTTCCTCCGCTTGTTCATATTCACCGGCAACGAAATGCAGCGCGCCAAGCAAAAAATTGCTCGGCAAATGAGCATCAAGCAAGCCACCCTGCGCGATTAGGCGATCTTTCGCCTCAGTGAAATTTTTTTGTCTCGCGTCCGCAAGAGCCATCAAATAGTTCGCCAACGGATGTTTCGGAAAACTGGCGAGGGCTTTTCGCAAATCGACTTTCGCTTCATCATTGCGGTCGAGATCAATCAATACGGCAGAACGTCCCAAGAGTGCGGCAAACGAATCATCCGAAATATCGAGAGCTTGCGAAAACAGTTTGAGCGCGGCGTCCATATCACGGTTGAGACGGCGGAGCTCGCCCTTAACCGTTAATGCCTCGACTGACTGAGGATCGAACGAAAGATCAAGATCAATCTCTTTCTCGGCCGCCTCCAATTCTTGCTGAGCGACCAGCACTCGCGCCAGCCCAACCCGAATGAGTGTGTTATCCGGACGCAACTCCGCCGCTTGCCGAATAAGCTTTGCAGCCGATTCCGTGTTACCTAATCCAAGATGGGCTTGGCCATGAGCCAGCATAATGTCGGCCTTCACTGGCGCTGAAAATCCTTGGTCCGAAATGTTGTCAAGCACCTCGTGAAACTTGCCCCGGAGCAAATAGGCTCGCGCCAAGGGCACGATATATCGTTCGGGATCCAACCCCCGCTCCTGAACTTTGGTCAGTTCCTTCTCCGCCGAAGGCCCATTCTTCACGCGGACATAGATTTCACCGAGAAGTAAGCGGGCCGAAACATGATCGGGATCGCTTTGCAGTGCATTCTTAAGCTCGATGATTGCGGACTCGACATCACCGTTTTCGACAAATTCCTGAGCTTTCTCGAAGTATTGATCGGAAATTTCAGTATTATTAACCGCATGAAGTGGCCGAGCACCGAAGACCAAAATAACAACGATTAGTAGGGTCATCGCCGCGGAAACTAAAGGGGTATCAAAAAATGATCTCATCGTCACCCGATGCTCCTTGCTGAGCAGTACCAAATCTTACCGGTAGTCAATTTTATTTCTACCATTTTACAACAAGCTTCTCAACCAAACCAATATCAGTGTTAGACCTTGATGTCGTGATAACGCAGCAAGTCGTACAAAGTCGGCCGGCTTACCCCGAGCAGCTTGGCCGCACGCGAAATGTTTGTATCAGACTGGGCAAGCGCCCGCCTAAGCGCGTGGCGCTCAGCCAGTTCGCGAACAATCTTGAGGTTGACCGGTTCCGATTTTACTTCGGCCGGCGCGAGGTCGAGATCTTTGGCGTTCAACCGGTTGCCTTCGCACATAATTACCGCCCTCTTCATCCGATTTTCGAGTTCTCGCACATTCCCCGGCCACGAATGCTGCTCGATCGAGGCGATCGCGTCATTGCTCAGCCCGCGGATTGAGCGGTTATGCTCGCGGCTAAATTTGCTCAGAAAGTTTCGTGCCAACAATACGGAATCGTCGTCGCGGTCGCGTAGTGGCGGAATTTTTACGACCAGCTCGCTCAGGCGGTAATATAAATCCTCGCGAAAACTTCCCTTCTGAATTAATTCTGGCAAATCCTGGTGTGTGGCACAAACAACACGCACGTTTACGGGAATCTCCTGTCTGCCACCGATGCGTTCCAGTACGCGCTCCTGCAAGAAGCGCAACAATTTGACCTGCAATGAAAGGGGCAGATCGCCGATTTCGTCCAGAAACAACGTACCTCCGTCAGCGAGCTCGATCTTTCCCTTGGTTTGCTTGACCGCACCGGTGAACGCGCCGCGTTCGTACCCGAAGAGCTCGCTTTCGAGCAAATTTTCCGGAATCGCGGCGCAGTTGATCGCGACAAAACGCTTTGCTGACCTTTGACCCATTTCGTGTAATGCGCGGGCGAGTAGTTCCTTTCCAGTTCCGCTTTCGCCAAGCAACAGCACGCTGACATCCGAGAGAGCCACCTTCTCAACCACTTGACAAATCTTGACCATCTCTGGGCTGGACGTGATTACGCCGCGTAACGGCGCGCCAGTTTCTCCGCGAACCAAGCGTTGGTTTTCCAGCTCGAGTTCGGAGAGATGAAAGGCTCGATCGATGATGAGGCAAAGGACCTCTGCTTCGATCGGCTTCAAATAAAAGTCGTACGCACCGAGTCCAATGGCACGAACCGCATTCTTCCGATCCTCATTGCCGGTTACGACAATTACTTTGGCGTGGGGGTTGGCCGATAAAATCTCCTCAAGCACCGCCAACCCTTCGCTAGCACCGTCGACATCCGGTGGCAAACCGAGGTCCAGGGTCACTACGGCGGGCTCTTCAGAGCGAACATGGGCCATCGCCTCTTCGCGATCGGAAGCGAGTAGCACATCGTAGTTCTCGAAACTCCACCGTAACTGACGTTGAAGTCCCGGATCGTCCTCGACCACCAACAGCTTACGCGGGGCTTTAGTCATCCGAAAATCGCTTTGCCTCGCCGATTTGCCTCGAGTTGCGAGGACCCGACGATTGGCAGAGCAAGCCGCATCGTCGTTCCATGACCGGGCGTACTGGTTACGTCCAACCTTCCGCCGTACTCGCGCGCATACTCGCGGCATTCGTAAACCCCGATGCCGTAACCGCCCTCCTTGGTCGAACGAAATGGTCGAAACAATTCGTCTCGAATAAACGCGCCGTCCATGCCCGGTCCGTTATCTTCTACCTCGACGATCGCTTCGCCGCGATATTGCGTCAAACGCACCTCGACAAATCCACTGTTTTCGATCGCTTCGATCGCGTTTTGCACTAAGTGTCCGATAATGGCGCCGATGCGATCTCCCTCCGCCGCAACCGTTGCACTGTCAATATCGGTCGCAAAGGTCAAAGATTTCGCAGACACTGATTTATCCGAAACGATTTTGTACAGCATGGGCACCAGGTCTACAACCGGTTGCGGTCCCTTGCGCGTACGATCCGTGGAAAGTTTAGTCAACAACCGGTTCATTTTATTTACTGAATCCTCGACAGTTCGAATCATATCTTCATGAAAATCTGGGTTGTCCCTATGTTTGGAAACGTTTTTGACCATCAACGATAGTTGGCTGACAAGATTTTTTATATCATGCATGACAAAGGCGAATCGTCGGTTAAAGGCCTCAAATTGGCGGGCTTCCGTCAGTGCGCGGGTCGCCTGCTGTTCCGCTAGATAGCTGGCAATCTGGCGTCCGCCCGTCTTGAGCAAATCATAATCTTCCCAATTCAGCGCTCGCGCCGCCCGGGGTCGACCGAGTATCAGGAATCCGGTGAGGTGATCATGGTGCAAGAGTGGCACAACGAGCCAGGCTCGATCGATCCGGTCGATCCAATCCTGGATGTCCAAGCCGGAATATGCGTCTGGGCTTTCCCGGTATTCCTCTAGATTGATGATCATTTTTCGTTCGTCGAGAAACCGAGCCAACCTACCGTCAGGAGGCTCTATTCCTGACGACTTAGGAAAGTTCCACGCAGCGACGAGAGACAGTCGGCCAGGTTCATGGCATGCCCACAATCCGCCATCTGGGATATCAAAGATATCAGCCACGGCTTGGATCGCGCGAATTTGCAAGGTCGCGTTCCGATCGGTTGACGAAAGCGTACGAATGAAACGGAGCCATTCCTCCCGGTAATCATACTTATAGTTGAAGAAATGCTTGCTGAAGAAAATTCTAGCGCTGCACGGAAACGCCCGGAAAACAGAACCACCAGCAACAACACTGCGGCGCTAAACAACGCAATGACCTGCAGCGCCGTACCCCATTGTCCACCGAATTCGCGCAAGTAGAACGCGGCAGCGGCCATGACCAGAAGATAGATTCCCGATCCCATAAACGCGGTCGTGTGGAAGACAGCGCGCCGCGACACGAAGACGTCGATCGACCACTCGGAGTTGCGCGCCGCAGAAATCGCGAGCAAGGGAACAACCAACGCATTCGGCGCGCCGCGTGCCTCAAGCATCGGATAGCTAAGATGGTCAAACAATAGTGAATCAGAATAAAGGTAGAAATCGTATGCGAAGATCGCGCCAATCCCAAGACAGAGATATTTAATTTCCCAGCGGCGATCTTGATGAGTGTTCCGATACAAATTTTCGACAAGCGCCAGGCCAATGATGGAGATGCCCAGACTCCCCAACAATCTCAAATCCGTTGATTCCCCAATAATTGCGGGACTGATCCTGATGAGGGGTAATAGCTCGCTGGCAAGCACCACAATGCAAAACACCACCAGGGCGACACTGGACCAGCGCCGGATGGCGGGTCGTCCGTCTCTGCGTACGACCAGAGCCACGACAACCGAAAGAAATATCAACCAGGCGCTGCTTCGAAGAACCTCGAAAACGCGAAAAAACGTCCCGGTCGGATTCTGCACCCAAAATCCGTATGCCATGACCGCTGCCCAGACCACAGTCGTGACTGAAGCGGCGATAAGATACACCCCCGCTCCTCGGCCCTTCCATCCGGAGACCTCTAAATACTCTGAT
>JAAXGF010000248.1 GCA_012267605.1 Alphaproteobacteria bacterium
TTCGACACGATCTACGCCGAGGGACAGCGCCGCTACGTCGAGAGCTTGTCGGCTTATGCCCGACAGTTTCTGGAGCTCATGCAAAAACCGGATGTCGAATCCATCGACGGGCTGTCTCCAGCGATCTCGATCGAGCAAAAGGCGACCTCGAAAAACCCTCGGTCCACCGTTGGTACAGTGACCGAGATCCACGACTACATGCGCCTACTGTTTGCCCGCATCGGTGTTCCCTATTCGCCGGCCACGGGCTTGCCAATCGAGAGTCAAACCGTCAGCCAGATGGTCGATCGTATCCTCGCTATGCCGGAGGACACGCGTCTGTATCTCCTGGCACCCATCGTTCGTGGCCGCAAAGGCGAGTACCGCAAAGAATTGGCGGACTTGATGAAACGCGGCTTTCAGCGAGCCAAGATCGACGGCACATTGACGCCGATCGACGAAGCCCCTGCTCTCGATAAAAAGCGAAAGCACGATATTTCTGTGGTCGTTGATCGAATCGTCGTTGGCGACGGTCTTGGCAATCGCCTGGCCGACAGCATCGAAACGGCCTTGGAGCTGAGCGGCGGACTGTTGCTGACGGAGAACGCGGATAATCAAGATACCACCACGTTTTCGGCGAAATTCGCCTGCCCGGTTTCCGGTTTCACGATCGATGAGATCGAGCCCCGGCTGTTTTCGTTCAACAACCCATTTGGAGCCTGCCCCGCTTGTGACGGATTGGGCGTTGAAATGTTCATAGACCCCGATCTGGTGGTCCCCGATCCCGACCTTTCACTGGCTGATGGTGCCCTCGCACCGTGGCGAAACTCGTCATCGCCTTACTACGCCCAAACCCTTGACAGCATTGCCCGCCATTTTCGTGAGAGCACCCGCCGGCCCTGGCGCGAACTTAAGGAAACCGTGCGCCAAACCATCCTCTTCGGCTCGGGGAACAAGCCCATCACCATGCGCTACGACGATGGCGTGCGTGCCTACCAGACCAAGCGCCCCTTCGAGGGCGTCATCCCCAATATGGATCGACGCTGGCGTGAGACTGAGAGCAGTTGGGTCCGCGAGGAGATCAGCCGCTACCAAAACAGCACTCGTTGCGATGCCTGTGGAGGATTCCGGCTCAAACCAGCGGCACTGGCCGTCAAAGTCGGTGGCCTCCACATCGGCGAGGTCGGCGAATTCTCCATCGCCCGAGCCGTGGAATGGTTTGCCAGCCTGGCGAATACCCTGAGTCCCAAGGCCCTGGAAATTGCCGAAAGAATTCTCAAGGAAATCAATGAGCGCCTGATTTTCTTGGTCAATGTCGGCCTCGACTATTTGACCCTTTCCCGTGCATCCGGAACCCTGTCGGGCGGCGAGAGCCAGCGAATCCGATTGGCGTCACAAATCGGATCTGGATTGACCGGCGTACTATATGTTCTGGATGAGCCGTCGATCGGCCTGCACCAGCGTGACAACGACCGACTACTTGGAACGTTAAGGCGGTTGCGCGACCTGGGCAATTCGGTGATCGTCGTCGAACACGACGAAGAGGCGATGCACGCTGCCGACCATCTCATCGACATGGGTCCAGGCGCCGGCGCGCAAGGCGGCCGCATCATTGCCCAAGGCCATCCTCGCGATGTTATGGCCCACCCAGACAGCCTCACCGGACAGTATCTATCGGGCCGTCGGGAAATCCCGTCGCCCACCAGTCGGCGACGCAGCCACAAAGATCACGTGCTTTCCGTCATCGGCGCCGCCACCCACAACCTTCACGAGGTAACGGCGACCATCCCACTGGGCAGCTTTACCTGTGTTACCGGAGTTTCTGGCGGCGGCAAATCCAGTCTGATTATCGAAACACTTTACAAGGCCGCCGCCAAGACCCTCAACGGGGCCCGGACTCATCCGGGTCCCCACGAACGAATCGAGGGGCTGTTCCGGCTCGATAAAGTAGTGGATATCGATCAGTTGCCAATCGGCCGCACGCCACGCTCAAATCCGGCGACCTACACGGGTGCATTCACACCGATCCGTGATTGGTTCTCCGGCTTGCCGGAAGCCAAGGCGAGAGGTTACCGGCCTGGACGCTTTTCCTTCAATGTCAAGGGTGGCCGTTGCGAAGCCTGCCAGGGTGACGGGGTGATCAAGATCGAAATGCACTTCTTGCCCGACGTTTACGTTCAATGCGACGTATGCAAGGGAAACCGATACAATCGAGAAACGCTGGAAATACGCTTTCGAGGCCGATCGATAGCCGACGTCTTGGACATGACGGTGGACGAGGGTGTTGAATTCTTCAAGGCCGTACCGGCGATCCGCGACAAGCTGTTGACCCTCCAGCGTGTCGGTCTCGGATACATCAAGATCGGTCAACAAGCGACCACCCTTTCCGGCGGCGAGGCTCAACGAGTCAAGCTGTCAAAGGAGTTATCGCGTCGCGCCACAGGCCGCACCCTCTACATTTTGGATGAACCCACGACCGGCCTGCATTTCGAGGACGTGCGCAAACTTCTGGAAGTGTTGCACGCCCTGGTGAACGGGGGTAACACCGTCGTTGTCATCGAGCACAATTTGGAAGTGATCAAGACGGCCGATTGGATCATCGACCTCGGTCCGGGCGGCGGTGACAAAGGTGGCCGCATCGTCGCTAGCGGCACCCCGGAGGACATTGCCGAGGTCGCCGAAAGCTACACCGGCCAATATCTTGCCAGCTATCTTGCCAAAGCACGCAAAATAAAGCGGGCGTGATGTAACGTCTGTCGGCTTTCCGGATGCGCACGTTGTCGTCCGCCGTCGCTCTCAAAAAGCTGTCGAGGAGCCCCGATTCTCGTTGCCGAACCTACAGCCGCTGCTACGAAATCCGACCCGAGTCGGCTTAGTGCACCCGATGATATGAACAAAGTGATTCCGCAATCGCCTATTTCGTGCTCGGCTATCCCCCAAACGCGAAGGAAGCGGGTGGGTTGCGATTCGTCCTTCAAACCAACGGAACGAAGTGATATCGAAGGCTTCGCTATGATTCGTTTTTGCGCAGTGGTTTGCCTGGTCGCTTTGTCGGCATTGATCGTCGCACCGCCAGCCCATGCTTGGATGAAACTGTGCAACAAGACGCCCTACACTTTGAGAACTGCAGTGGGATTTTTCGGATTGCAGGGATGGACTTCGGCCGGATGGTGGGAACTCACGCCACAAGAATGCAAAATTACCCTCATGAAGCCGTTGGAGAAGCGCTATTACTACGTTTTGGCCAAGGATCCGCAAAGTGGTTACGTCGCCGGCGGCAAGAACGGCTTCTGTACCCAAGAATATGACTTCCGGATCGAGGGCACCCATTTGTGCGAGAAGCGCGGCTTCGCCAAGGAATGGATGGGCGAGATCGACAAGGGTAAGCACGCCGAGGCCAGCGTCGATTTCATCGAGGATACCGCCGTGTTGGAGTTCGGCACCTTTGGCTATCTTGCTTACGACAGCGAGGGAAAACTGCTGCCGGAAAGCAAACCCGTTGGCATCGAGCACCGCTACTAGGTGCGCGGGAACCGCGCCATGACGGACGCGGCGGTCCACGTCGTCGGCGGTGGTCTCGCCGGAAGCGAAGCAGCTTGGCAACTAGCGCGCCTCGGCGTGCCGGTCACGCTACACGAAATGCGCCCGATTCGCGGTACCGAAGCTCATGTTGGCGGTCGTCTTGCGGAACTCGTTTGCTCGAATTCGTTCCGTTCCGACGATGTTCTGAGTAACGCCGTCGGCTTGTTGCACGAAGAGATGCGCCGCTGCGATTCGCTGATTATGGCTGCAGCCGATGCCCACAAGGTACCCGCCGGATCGGCTCTTGCTGTCGATCGCGAGGGCTTTGCCGGTGTCGTCGAACTGGCGCTCGAGGACCACGATTCGGTCGATATCCAGCGGGCAGAGGTCGTAGGGCTGCCACCCGAGACCTGGGGCTCGACGATCATCGCCACGGGACCTCTCACCGCCCCGGATTTGGCCGCGGCGATCCGCAACGTCGGTGGCGAGGACAATTTGGCGTTCTTCGACGCCATCGCACCGATCGTCCACAAGGATTCGATCGATTTCTCCAAGGCCTGGTTTCAATCGCGCTATGATCGCGCAGGCCCAGGCGGGGACACAGCGGCTTACATCAATTGCCCATTGAACAAAGCCGAGTACGACGCCTTCGTCGCGGCGCTGATCGAAGGGGAGAAATCCTCGTTCAAATCATGGGAACAAGGTACGCCCTATTTCGAAGGCTGCCTGCCGATCGAGGTGATGGCCGAGCGTGGCCACGACACCTTGCGATTTGGCCCCATGAAACCCGTTGGTTTGACCAATCCGCACAGTCCCGAGACGCGGGCGCACGCTATCGTCCAGCTGCGCCAGGACAACGCGCTCGGCACCCTTTACAACATTGTCGGGTTCCAGACCAAATTGAAACACGGTGCCCAGAAGGAAATCTTTCGCCGCATCGCGGGATTGGAAAACGCGCGGTTCGCGCGCCTCGGTGGCGTCCATCGCAACACCTTTATCAATAGTCCCCGATTGCTCGACGGAGATTTGCGCCTGAAAGCCCTACCACGCCTGCGATTTGCAGGACAAATCACGGGCGTGGAGGGCTATGTGGAAAGCGCCGCGATGGGTCTTCTGGCGGGGCGATTTGCCGCCGCGGAGTGGCGCGGCGGGACGACCACGCCGCCGCCGCGAACCACCGCCCTAGGTGCCCTCCTCGCCCATATAACCACTGGTGCCGACGCCAGCACCTTCCAGCCCATGAACATCAGCTTCGGCCTGTTCCCACCCCTTGACCATCCGGCGAAGAAGAAAGAAAGAAAAGCGGCTCTGGCCAACCGGGCGCTGGAGGACCTCGACGAATGGCTAGGGGTAAGAATGGTAGCCGCCGAGTAGACTTGAAGCAGCCACCCACCAATCCACTAGTTTTTTGGCTGTCCAGGGGTCTGCTTGTCATCCTTATTTTGTTCTCAGTAATTCCATTGTTCAACTTAGAGTATTTACTTGTCGATTTGGTCTCTCATTTTCGCGTTCAATATCTAATCTGTGGGGTCGTTGCATTAATTTTCTTCGCCGTCAATCGCCAGAAACCTTGGATACTGCCAAGTATTTTCTGCGTTGGGGTGAATTTATGGCTAATCGTCCCTTTTTACTTTCCGCCACCGAACAGTTCTGCAATCAAGGAGCGGAAGCTTCGTTTGCTCGTGGCAAATGTGCATTCGCGAAATACGCGCTACATTGAGCTAATCTCTGTTGTCAAAGCGCAAAATCCCGATGTTATTGCCGTTATCGAAGTTACGCCGGAATGGGAAGATGCTCTGAGGTCGATCAATGAAGATTATCCGTAACTGCCCAGGTCTGATC
>JAAXGF010000036.1 GCA_012267605.1 Alphaproteobacteria bacterium
CTTTTTAATCCCATCGACACCCCTCATCCACGACGTGCAGGCCGGCATTTCGCTTCGACCCAACATCCTGTGAACGATAAAAAATACAATGACGATCGCCGACAAGGATACCACGGTCCACCTTCCTCGGCCATGCGCCGGCACCCGTTAGCCATGTCAATCAAACTTCAATATCTCACAACAAAAATTTCGCCAAACCTAATTCACACCATAAAAACGGTAACATCTGGTGAAGGGAGAAATGGAAAAATCCCATATATGAGGAAATTTCCTCGCATGGCCCATTTCGGGAACGATTGGTGATTTGCCCGGGAAACGCGGCCAACGCCCGCTGAAAATGAGGAATTCGGCCGACTGATCAGTCGTTTCGGTTTTGTCTCGGGGTAAGAAAAATTGCTTCCGACTCGATGGAGCCATCGGGGAACAGCCGAAGCAATCGGTATCCGGGCGGGTCATTGGATGCCGTCGGCCCGTCGCTTCCCAGGCAAAATTGAAAGCATGTGGAAGGCGTGCCAAATAAGCGCACACCATTCCACGTTGCCTCGAAGGCCTGGTGAATATGGCCCCAGAGCAGACCGCGAATCTGCCTGTGTGATGCTGCGATTCGAAAAAGATCAGCGGCGTCGCGTAACGCCACGTGGTTACGCCATGCGCCACCGACCGGTACCGGGTTGTGATGCAGGCAGATCAAAGCATGATGATCTGGAAACTGGTTCAGCAATCGATCGATTCTGTTCAATTCGGCGGTTCCCAGGCGCCCGTCCTCCCACCCGGCGACCGTCGAATCGAGCATGACAATTTGCCAGTTTCCGAACCGCCGGGCACCAAGGATGTGAATGTTTTCGGCTACGAGTTCGCGCCCGATCTCGTCGGCAATATCATGGTTACCGGGAAGGCAAAGAACCGGTACGCCGGCATTCTGAAACAAGGCGTTTATTCGCCGGTACGCCTCAGGTGCGCCTTCATTGGCCAGATCGCCGGTTGCCAAAATCGCGCTGGCGGCGTGACTGCCAAGTGCCTGATCAAGCACCGCGGCCAAGGTGGCATCGGTATCGACACCGCGCAGGCGCGACCCTCGATCACCAGGCAAGTGGCAGTCGCTGAGCTGAATCAGGGTGATTGCATCGGCGACCATGGTCTATTCTTCTCGATCTGGGCAACCAGCGCGGGATTTTGATCAACTCATTCGGCGATTACTTACAACGCACGCCGGAGCTTGAGTGAAACCCGATCAACAGTGCCACGGCCACATCCCGCAGCCAAGCGTGAGGTGACTAAATATGTCCTTGTCGCAGCCGGCATTTCTGGCGCCGGCGGAACGTCTCCCCGCCCTAAGGGCGCAGCTGAAACGCCAGGGTCTCGATGGCTTTGTCATCCCGCTCGCCGACGAACACCAAGGCGAATACGTCCCAGAACGGGCCCAGCGGTTGCGTTGGCTAACCTGTTTCAGCGGATCCGCCGGTGTCGCTGTGGTGCTGGGCGAAAGCGCGGCGATCTTCGTCGATGGCCGCTACACCTTGCAAGCAGAGGCCGAAGTCGATGGCACCCTTTTCGCTCGGCATCATAGCGGCACCCAAACACCCGAAGACTGGATTGGCGGTCACCTCAGGGCCGGGATGACGCTCGGCTACGATGCATGGCTGCACACGCCGAACGCCGTCAAGCGCCTGTGCGATGCCTGTGCCAAGGCCGGTGGTAACTTGGAGGCGTGCGCGGCGAACCCGATCGACGCCGTGTGGTCCGACCAGCCACCACCGCCACGCGCGCCTGTCGTCGGCCACGACCTCGAGTTTGCGGGTGTCTCGGCAGAAGAGAAGCGGCGCAGCGTCGCCGCCAATTTAGATGGCGCTTCAGCCTGCGTCCTTAGCGCGCCAGATTCGATTGCTTGGTTGCTTAATGTGCGCGGAGGCGATGTGCCGTATTCTCCACTTCCGCTATCATTCGCTATCCTACGTGCGGACGGCGGTGTCGACTGGTTCATCGATCCGCGCAAGACGTCACCGGAACTGGTTCGCCATGTCGGCCCGGACGTAAGTCTGCGGCCGGTCGACGAATTCGCCGCGGCAATTGACGCGACCGCCGCCGGAAATAATCTGATCAGGGTTGACCCCGCCGCCTCGCCGTCATGGATTTTCGACCGAGTCGCTGCCGCCGGGGGCGCCGTCGCGCGTGGCCAAGATCCCTGCGCCCTGCCCAAATCGTGCAAGAACCCTGTCGAACTGGAGGGGGCCCGAGCCGCGCACGTTCGCGACGGGGCGGCGTTGACCCGGTTTCTCGCCTGGTTGTCGTGCGAGGCGCTGGATGGGCGGGTTAACGAACTCAGTGCCGCCGAGGCATTGGCCGGCTTTCGGGAAGGGAACGAGCTTTATCAGGGGCCCAGCTTCCCCACCATATCCGGGGCGGGACCAAATGGCGCGATCGTTCACTACAGGGTGAGCGAAAAGACCAGCCGCCAGCTCGAGAACGGGTCGCTCTACCTCGTCGATTCCGGTGGCCAATACCTGGATGGCACGACCGACGTTACTCGTACCGTCGCCATCGGTGCTCCCAGCGAAGAGCAGCGCCGTTGCTTCACCGCCGTGCTGAAAGGACATATAGCGCTGGCCCGCGCACGTTTCCCCGAGGGCACGACGGGTAGCCAGCTCGACGCCTTGGCCCGGCTTCCCCTATGGCATATTGGCCTCGACTACGATCACGGCACAGGCCACGGGGTCGGCAGCTATCTATCGGTGCATGAGGGGCCGCAACGCATAGCCAAAACCGCCAATTGCGTCGCGTTGAAGCCAGGCATGATCATCTCCAACGAGCCGGGGTACTACAAGGCCGGGGCCTTCGGCATTCGCATCGAGAACCTGGTTAGCGTCGTAGCCCTCGGTGCCGAACCCGGCAGCGAGCACGGCTCGCTCGGATTCGAGACTCTGACGCTGGCACCCATTGACCGCGCCTTGATTGACGCGGATGACTTGAATGATCGCGAAACCGCATGGTTGAACGGCTACCATCACCGCGTACGCGAGTCGCTCACGCCTCTCGTGGACGCCGATACCGCTAGCTGGCTGGCCCGCGCTACCGAGCCGATCGGTTGAGAATTTGGTGAGTCTTGATACGCTGGTTCGGTCGAAAGTTCGCGGCTAAGCGAAACCGGACTCGAGCATGAATTGGTCCTTAATTCGTTCTCTAATAGGCCACCGGGATTGGATCGAGGCTGCGCCACAGATACCAGGTCGCAACCGAGCGCCACGGCCGCCAAGGGGCCGCGATGGCCGCGATATCTGCGTTGGCTAGAGTTTCGCCACCCGCGTAATGGTGGCCGATTGCCTTGCGCAAACCGATGTCGGCGACGGGCAATACGTCGGGGCTCATGAGATGAAAAATCTGAAACATCTCCACCGTCCAGCGACCGATTCCCTTAATAGCCATCAACTGAGTGGCGATGGCTTCGTCGTCGGCGCTGTGCCAGGTGTGAGGCTCCAAAGTGCCGTCGTAGAAACGATCAGCCAACCCGTGCAGGTAGGCTGCTTTGCGTTGCGATAGGCCGCAATCGCGGAGCGCGTTCGCGCGTGCTCGTACGACTGAATCGTAGGTTACTTCACCGAGTTCGCGGGTTAGCTTTTCCCATACGGTCGCCGCTGCTTTGATAGAAATCTGCTGACCCACAATGGCGCGGGCCAAAGTGCCAAAGGCGTCGTCACGGCTAACCAGGGACTCATCGGGATACGACGCGATAATCGTGGCAAGCACCGGGTCCGCGGCGCGTAATTTGGCGATCGCCTGTGGCCAATATCGGGGACTTGTTCCCGGCCCGCTGGACACGTCTATCCCGTGAGGTGTGCGGTAGGATAGCCGGTACCAAGATTATTGCGCATAATGGATCTCTATCACGGACCGGAGGGCGAATTCGTGGAAGGTTTTTTGGCGTACGTAACGTCCGATACACAGACTACCAAAATTGCCCTCGGATCCCTATTTGCTGCGGTGATCGTGATACTTTTTGTCCTCAAGGCGATCAGCGGCGATCGCTAAGATGGGCGATTCGGCGGCACAAGTTGGGCCTATCGGCAAACCTTGGCGTAGTGGTGATAGACGTAGAAAACCTCGTCGCAGTCATACGTCTCGCGTATTTCGACGGATGAAGCGCGATTTTCCAATCGATGCCGAAGCGTCAAATAGAAATCTATGTCGAACTCCGTGGGCACGATTACAACTGGTATGGGTTCCGCATCGAGGCGCCAAACCAGGCTATAGAAGTGCCGGTTGTCAACGACTGTTCGCAAGAAGTTGCCCGTAAATGCGAGGGCCGAGTTGATCGCGAATAGTGAAAGAACGGCATAAACGACGATTATCATTCCACGGTTCTCGCGGACGGCTGGTTCCACCGCGGCGAGGACGAGAAGCGGGGCGGCCCAAAGGTGGGGTACATATCTGGCAACCGAAGGTAAAGGAAATAGGAGCACAACGATGGTCAGCGTCGCGGCAGCCAAGGCGAACCCGGGATATAGCTTCGTCTTGTTTGGCCTTCGACGGTTCGCCAAGACAGCGATACCGGACAACACCACGCAACCGACCAGCGCGGCACTAAAAAACGGACCAAAGCCGCCGATCCGAACGTCTGGGGCCCCCATCCAATAAATTTCGCTCCTCGATACCGTCAGTGGAAGTTTGAGGCCGGCATTTTCTGAAACGTTGTTCGCCGTCTTGCCAAAAATGGAGGAAACAAGCGGCCACGGCCACGATACGTCGCCGAGGTTTCCTACTGCATTTTGCTCCACATGCTTTTTTAGGTCGGGCGCATCTACAAACGTAATCGTCCCTGAGCGTCAGGTCTGTATGACGAAGGGATGGAAGCCGACGACAAACACGCCGATCAACGCGACGCTTGTAGTCGAGGCTGTCCAGCGCCTGAGGCCGGGCCAGCGCCGAACGACAAAAGCGCAAAAAAGGAATGCGATAAGCCCCGCGTAATAGAGACCCGACAATTTTGTACCAATGAGTAACACGCCGGCGGCCACGGCAGCGAAATCGTGGCGTCGATGGTTTGTGCGATACGCTAAAAACAATTCCGCGAGAAAGATCATCGAGAGGAGATAAACAGGTCCGTCGACATAGAAGGTCAACGCTTGGGCCGAAACCACCGGGTTCAGCACAATCAAATATATCAACGCAATCGGCAGAATACCGAGGGCCCTTCCCGTTTCTACCGCCAACCAAGAAAGCAAGCTGGACAATGCGATCACCGCGAGAAGTGCGTGTACGATCTTAGTAACCTCAAAGGACCCAAATAGATCGCCTGTGGTTTGCTGCAGTAGCCATAAGCCATGAGGATAAAAGTTGGCGGCTCGAACGACACTTTCGCCGACGAGCGGATTCCAGCCACCGGAAAGTTCCAAGATGGCCGGCAAGTGTTATGCCGTTCCATCCCAGGATGTGTCGTAGAGAGTGCTTACGACCCCGGCCCAAAGCACCAGGAAAACCACTATGACCGCCCCATGCCGCCAATTGACCGGGGCCGTGCCGCGATTCAACAGGAATGCCGCAACGCCACCGACAACCATTGCAACTGCGAATATCCAACCCCCTGTGGGTAAATCGGTGTGGCGAACCAAGCTCGCGATCACGACATCAATCGCGATAATGAACAAGATCGTGTGCGCGAATATTTGCAGCGTCGCCGAGTCACGATGAAACAGCAGTAAATGGTCGGATATTCGCTTTATCAGGGGGAAACGGCTTGACAATGTCAGTACACCGAACGCGACCATCAGACAGGAATTGGGACCGAGCTTTAGACTGCACGCAGCGGTTCTCGACCACTGCATTGCTCTGTAACCCTTGCTGTTTTTTGACTATGCCCTAGGCGCTTTCGTGCGACAATACCGAGGACAAACAAGGCTCGTTACCGATGCCACAACAACAAACTCCGTCCAGGAGAAAGCCATTCGACGCCTTTCGATTCTGTTCATTAAAATTGATGACGAGGCGCGACGACACGTCGACCGGTGGTTATAGTGGGGCAAATTTGGAGACTTACTGCGGCGTCTGACCCTTCCGTCGATGGTGTTCGATCGGCGACGGTGGTATTGAGATCGTCGGTAGGTTCGCATTTGGGGCGTGAACGATGGCCCAGGGCGGCAAACGGGGCGCCGCGATCGATCTTGTGGTTGCCGATAAAAACCCGCTGGTACTGAGCGGCCTTAAGCAGATCATCGCCGAAGACGATCGCTTCAAGCTTGTGGCGCTGGCGACCGATGGCGAGCGTTTCCTTGAGGCGGTGGCGCGTTTGAGCTTTTCCGTCGGTATCATTGGTTGGGCAATGCCATATTGCGACGGCCACGCTGTACTGGAACGCTTGCGAGGGACGGAGAAAGCGCCACGAATTGTCGTCTACACCGGAAGCGCCGACCCCAGTGTGCCGAGAAAGGTTATGGCCCTGGGCGGGGCTGGATTCTGCGCCAAGAGCAATCCGCCGGAGGCGTTGTTGGAAACTGCCGTCTCCGTCGCCTCAGGCCGCATGGTGTTTCCCTTCGTCGACGTGCGGACTCTTAACCAAGATCCTCTCAAAATGCTGACTGGTAAGGAAAGCGAACTGCTCGAAGCCATGGCTGGCGGCGCCACCAATGCCGAGCTCGCCGAAACTCTCGGTGTGTCCGTTAACACGATTAAATTTCACCTGCGGAATATTTACGAAAAGCTCGACGTTCGCAATCGATCCCAAGCCATCGCCTACCACCTATCAGCACGCTCGCCACGTGGATAACCAGAACGGGCTACACTTTCGGGTGGGGTTTTCCCTACCCCAACGACTTTACCTGCCCGTCCGGGTGGGGGTTTCGCGGTGGTTGGTTTTGGTTTAGCGTATTCCACAAAATAGGAGCGGGAGAGTGGCTGATGGCGCCGGAAAACGAGCCGACGCACCGGGATTTCATTTATTCGCTTCGCACGGTTACCGAGGCCGCCGCGCGCGCCGCTTTCGATTGGATCGGGCGTGGGGACAAGGAAAAAGGTGATGGCGCGGCAGTCGATGCCATGCGTGCGGCGTTGGGTACGCTCCCTCTCTCGGGTGTAATTGTCATCGGCGAGGGGGAAAAAGATCAAGCCCCGGAACTTTATAAGGGCGAAGAGCTGGGCGGCGGCGGCGATCGGGTCGATATCGCCGTAGATCCGGTGGAGGGAACTAGCTATATGGCCAAGGGCTTGACCAACGCCATGGCCACCATCGCGGTGGCACCGCGCGGTACGATGTTTGATCCGGGCCCCGCTTTCTATATGGAGAAATTCGCGGCAGCACCCGTTGCCAAGGGACTCATCGACATGTCGTGGTCAGTTAGTCGTAAGCTAGAGGTTCTCGCCGAGATTCTGGACAAGCGTGTTGAGGATCTTACAGTTTATGTGCTTGAAAAACCGCGCCACCGTGAGCTCTTAGCCGCAATTCATGGGGCTGGCGCGCGGGTAGCTCTGTACCCCGCCGGAGACGTGGCAGGGGCCTTGATGGCGGCTATTCCCGGTTCGGGGATCGATGCATTGATGGGGACCGGCGGTACACCGGAGGGCGTGTTGTCCGCTTGCGCCATTCGCGCACTCGGTGGCGAGTTTTGCGGCCGGCTTGATCCCCAGTTGACGACCGAAAAGGCATCTGTGGCGGAGGCGGGTCTTGACATCGAGCGGTGGTATGGGGTCGAGGAGCTCGCCGCCAGTCAAGATGTCATGTTCTGTGCGACGGGGATCACGACCGGTCTTCTTTTCGACGGTGTCGCCCGATGCGGTGGACATTATCGTTTTCAAACCCTGATGATTTCGGGCTTTACCGGCGAAAGGCAGGTTCTTACCAACTACCTGCCAGTCGTCGAGAATTAGAAATTATGAATAAGAAATTGAGATCAAGCACTGGGAGGTGAATATGCCCAAGAACCGTGTGCCTCATCCCATCATTCTCGGTATTGTGGGCGATTCCGCCGCTGGCAAGACAACTCTGTCCCACGGGATTGCCGAGATCCTCGGGCACGATCGGGTGGCCGTGCTCTGCACGGACGATTACCACAAATACGACCGTACCCAGCGAGCCAAGAACGGCATTTCCGCGCTCGATCCGAGGGGCAATTACGTCGATATCATGGAACAGCATCTCAGCCTCTTGCGCCAAGGGAAGCCGATTCTGAAGCCGATATACAATCACAACGGCGGTACCCTAGATGCGCCCGTTTACGTCGAGCCGAAACCGTATATCATCGCCGAAGGATTGCTGGGTTACACGACCCGCGCGATGCGCGAGTCCTACGACGTTAAAATCTACCTCGAACCGGAGGAGGACTTGCGGATTCGCTGGAAAATTCAGCGCGATACAAACAAGCGTGGTTACTCCCGCGAAAGCGTTCTCGCCTCTCTGGAAAAACGCAAGGACGACAGCCCAGCGTTCATTCACCCCCAGCGTACGTTCGCGGACATCGTCGTGCGTTTCTTTCCGCCACCGGATCACGCCGAGGAGACCGGTGCGCATCTTAACGTACGGCACATCTTACGGCCGACATTGCCGCATCCGGATTTGACGCCTGTGTTGGATCACGGTGCGAATTCGGGCCTGCATCTCGAATTGTCGCGCGACCGCGATGGGAAACCGGTCGACGTATTTGAAATCGACGGCAACGTTCCCGACAGCAAGGCGGAAGGCCTCGAGGACTTGCTGTGGGAGCACATTCCAGAGGCCAGTCATTTGCGCAAGAATGTCGGCGCCTTCGCCAATGGCGCGGATAAGCCCGGGCAGAGCCATCCATTGGCCCTGACCCAACTGCTTATCGCCCATCATATGGTCAAGGCCGCGCTCGGCATTCGTGCGATATAGGGAACAACGCGAATTTGGGGAAGAAACATGGTAGCGGAAATGGCGATGCAGATAGACACAATCGATAACGGAACCGGTTTGCGTGGCGCATTGGATGAAGTCTCTCACCGAGACATGGCGAATGCCATCCGCGCGCTTGCGATGGATGCCGTGCAACGGGCGAATTCGGGACATCCCGGTATGCCCATGGGCATGGCCGACGTTGCCACGGTGCTGTTTACGCGTTTCCTAAAGTTTGATTCCGCGCGACCCGACTGGCCGGACCGTGACCGATTCATTCTATCCGCCGGGCACGGCTCCATGCTGCAGTATGCCCTGCTCTACCTTACCGGCTATGGCGATATGACCTTGGACGAGCTCAAGAGTTTTCGCCAGATCGGCAGCCGTACAGCGGGCCATCCCGAGTACGGTCACGCGGCTGGTATCGAGACGACCACCGGCCCGCTTGGCCAGGGTATTGCGAACGCTGTGGGTATGGCGCTGGCCGAACGCATGCTCAATACGCGTTTTGGCGATGAGGTGGTCGACCATTACACTTACGTGATCGCCGGCGATGGTTGCCTGATGGAGGGCATTAGCCACGAAGCGGCTTCACTTGCTGGCCACCTCGGGTTGGGCAAGCTTATAGTCTTCTTCGACGATAATGAGATATCAATCGACGGGCCAACTTCTCTTGCCGTTTCCGACGATCAGCTCGCACGCTTTGAAGCTAATGGATGGCATGTCGATTCGATAGATGGCCATGATCCGGATTTGATCGCCAGCGCCATAGAGAAAGCCCAGTCCTCGGGTCGGCCCTCGCTCATCGCGTGTCGAACTGTAATCGGCTTTGGCGCACCGACAAAAGCGGGCACCGCCAGCACCCATGGCGCACCCCTCGGCGCGGATGAAATCGCAGGTACCCGCAAGAATTTGGATTGGCCTCACGCGGAATTTGAGGTTCCGTCGAGAATCTTAGAGGCCTGGCGCGCGGCCGGCGGTCGGGGTGCCGACGAGTCGGCGGCTTGGGAGGCCCGGCGGGAAGCCCTTGATGCATCGATCCGCGGAGAATTTGACCGCCAGCTAGCAGGAAGGTTGCCGGACAATTGGCAAGCTCCTCTTGAGGCGTTCAAGCAAAAGATCATCGACGAAAAACCATCATTGGCGACGCGCGTTTCATCGCAAAAGGTGCTTGAAACATTGACGGAAATTCTGCCCGAGTTGATCGCGGGTTCCGCTGATCTTACGGGTTCCAACGGGACTCGGGTGGCCGCGCATAGTGACGTTGCGCCGGGTGATTTTTCCGGTAGCTATATCCGTTATGGCGTGCGCGAGCACGGCATGGCTGCGGCCATGAACGGCATGTCCCTACACGGCGGTGTCATACCCTATGGCGGAACGTTTCTGGTGTTCACCGACTATTGCCGGCCAGCGATTCGTCTGTCGGCGCTTATGGAACAGCGGGTCATTTACGTCATGACCCATGATTCAATCGGTTTGGGCGAGGACGGGCCCACCCACCAGCCGGTTGAGCACCTCGCTTCACTCCGTGCCATGCCGAACCTCAATCTTTACCGTCCCGCGGACGCGGTGGAAACCGCCGAGTGTTGGCAACTTGCGCTCGAGTCCAGCGATACCCCATCGGTTCTGGCCTTGTCGCGCCAGGGCGTGCCGACGGTCCGCGATTCGCTGAGCGACGAGAACCTCAGTGCCTTCGGAGCGTATGTCCTGGCGCCCGCTCCAATCACCCACCAAGTTACACTTATCGCCTCAGGTTCCGAGGTTTCGGTAGTGCTCGCGGCGCAAGAGCAATTGCGTGGCCGCGGCATCGGCGCCTCGGTCGTTTCGATGCCTTGTTGGGATTTGTTCGCACGGCAATCTGACGAATATCAACAAGAGGTACTGGGTTCACAAACCTTGCGCATCGCTGTTGAAGCCGCCGTGACGTTCGGCTGGGAGCGCTGGATCGGCCACGACGGTATGGTCATCGGCATGCATGGTTTTGGCGCCTCGGCACCCGCAAAGGATCTGTATGCTCACTTCAAGATTACGCCGGAGGCCGTCGTCGAGGCGGCCGAAGCCCGGCTCTAGGGAATACTGATGAACCGGTTGCTGCCGCCGATGGTGGCAGCGAAGGTCGATCTTTCGCTCCCAATCTGGCAAGTAGCCTAGACAGAATAGATGAAATCCGGCGGACGTAACTCCGCGCCTTGCGCGGTCGTGTTCGACTTGGACGGTACGCTCGTTCACAGCATTCCCGACCTTGCCGCCGCACTGGGCGAAATTCTCGCCGAGGAAGGGCTTGCGACAGTGCCGGAAGACGCTGCCGCGATGATGATGGGCGACGGGGTGGCCAAATTGGTCGAACGGGGATTCGCCCACGTGGGAAAAATTCTTAGCCCCGCCGAACTGGCACCGTTGGTCGAACGTTTTGTCGCCCGCTATGGCGAACGGCCAACCCTGCTCACCAAGCCCTATCCCGATGTGATCGACACCCTCCAGCAGCTTTGTGATGCGGGGCACCGGCTAGCGGTATGCAGCAACAAACACCTATCGCTGACCAAGGCGATACTACGCGAGCTATCCATGGACGGCTTTTTCGGAGCCGTGCTCGGCGGCGACAGCGTACCGAAGCGCAAACCCGCACCGGAGCCACTGCTGACGGCCCTGGCACAACTCGGTGCGCCGAGCGAAAACGCGGTCATGGTGGGAGATAGCCATAACGACGTGGCCGCGGCTCGCGCCGCGGATATGATGTCGATCGTGGTGAGCTACGGTTATTGCCGGGAAGGGGCGGCGAACTTAAGCGCCGACCGGGTCATCGACGACTTTTCCGACCTCCCCGGCGCCATACGCGAATTATCGTGACCGCAGCTGACACCTCATCCGACTTCCACCTCGTCAGGCATCTCGACGGTGATGGAGGCTTTGTTGTCCCTGACGATTCCCAGAATTGCTATCGGCATCTCGGCGGATTTACCCAAGGCGACTCTTACGTTCTTCTGAATTACGGTCCAGTACACGAAGTAGTGCATCTCTCTGAGCGCTAGGACGAGGGACCCAAGTAGCTCCAAGGCCCAGGCATGCTCCTCAGGGGACTTCCCCTCCCACTGTTCCGCACATTCCCTGAAAAATTGCGCGAAACTCTCAACTTTGGTTTCCTCTTCTTTGGTATGGGGTTCGACTTTCTCGATAACACACCCAAATTGAGCTGCCTCGATGGCAGCCCAGCGGTCTCGACCACTGTCAGCAAGGAGCAGCCTCTCGCCTTTCGATGGAGGTTCCGGAGCGGTATCTGGTGACATATCACCCCCTAGTTGGTGGGTGTTCGATACGACGGCAAGAGGGGAAGGAGCAACAATTCGCAGTGTCAAAAAACCTCCAATGTCTTGCCAAATTTTTGCCCTAATTCCTTGGCAACAAGCATCGTTTCGAGGGATTGATCTCCGTTGCCTGGCGGTTGATCCTCCACGTAGCGAATCCCCCTGTTGCGAGGGGCCGTTTCACGCGGCCCCTCTTTGTTTTTAACCGAGACCTCGTGAAATCCCCACGGGCACGGATATCGAGAATATTTTTCCGCAACCATCAGCGGGATTTTGTACGAACAATTTGCTGGCTAAAGGCCGGGACGATTTAAGTTCTTCAATTGGACCCGAATTTTTCTTGAATTTGGGGTTGCGAGCGAAAAAAGCTTTCCTAAATATCCGATGATTTTGGAACTTCAAGCCGAGAAAGGTTGGTCCTGCTTAGGACACGTTAATGCCTTGATTCGATGTTTCTGCGGCGACGTTGCAAATGGGCGTACGAAAAGTAAGAGCAACTTGCAGGGTTTTGTGTCTATTGGTCATTCTTGTCGTAATCCCGAGCCTCGACGGTGAGGCCGGAACGCGCAAATTCGATGGCAGAGACGGAAATCCAAAGACCCACGGCGAGAGTTCCTTAAGCGAAATCAGAATATTCGGTGATCTCGGCAAATCCTTTCGAATGCCGGGCACCTGGCAGAAGAAGCTGTGGTGGGAACGCATGGCCCACGGCGAGGTCGGGAGAGAGCGATTCCTCATTCTTTGCGCGCTGAAGGATGGAGAATACAAAAAGTTAGCGGATATTCGAGACTACGTTGAGTTCCGGATGCGCGAAACGTTTCCGGCTGGTGAGCCGGAAGACCTGCTTATTCTTATGGCGGGTAGCATGCTCAGCTGGGCCGACTTTCTCACAGAAAAAAAGCTGAAATCAGGCGAAAGATGGCTGGAAAGAAGCCACGAGGGCACTCCGATTGGTCTTGATTCGCAATGGCGAATCGCTCCAAGCGTTTTGCCCTTGCTCTATTTCTTGTTGGCGGGCTGCCCTGAAGACGATCGGTGCAAGTGATGTATTTAGTTGCACTTGTCGGCCGCAATTCGTGTGCGGTCCTTGGGAATGAGACACGACATTGTTGTCACGCATTGTCGCCTCGTTCCACGAACCCTGACTCTAAATTCAAGAAAATGATGGAGGCGCGTGGTGGCAATACGCGGGCTACCGTGGGTGTTCTTCGCCCAGCTCCTCGTACTCCCATGGATTGAAGGAAAGGCGGCGGAGCAGAAGCTTGATGACGATGGCGGAAGAATTGCAATTCCTGGAGAACGGCCGTTCGACGCGGTGAACATCTTCGGAGATTTCGGTAAATCGGTCCGTTTGCAAAATACAGACGAGAACAAGATCTGGTGGGAGCGTTTAATCCGAGGAGAAGTCGGAAAGGACCGATTTCTTATTCTGTGCGCGCTGAAAGATGGAAACTGGAAATCGGAGGGCGATATACGAGACTAACTCGAATTTCAGACCCACAAAACTTATCCGACGGCAAGCTTGCATAAGTTGCTAACTCTCATGCAAGGGAGACCACGTCATTGGTACGGACTGCGGAACCCTCGAAAGTTCAAGGATGGCGAAGGTTGGTTGGAGAAAAACGTTGAAATGGATGCCGCTGGAATTACCACTCCGTGGCGGATAGAACCCAGCGTCCTACCTCTGATTTACTTCTTGCTGATGGGTTGTCCCGAGGAGAACCGTTGTAGGTGATTTGCACGACAGGTTCTTCGCAACGATCAGCGTGTTAAGTCAGGAGGGGTGGCAAAATCCCAATTTTCCGACCTCCCCGGCGCCATACGCGATTTGTCGTGATCGATCGATTGGAAGTGAAAGCGTCTTCGCCGGAAACGGAATTGTGTGCTGAGGACCGACGAAAACAAGAGGTGGCCAAAACATCCAAAGCGGAGCCAACATTTTGACCCCTACGTCGTGCGGGGCAGCGATCTCTCGATTACGTTGGTGTTGCCGTTGGTGTTGCCGGTAGCGTGAGGGGAAAAACGGTTTTATCGGGCACCCCGGCTACCCCGACTTCCGCAACTC
>JAAXGF010000345.1 GCA_012267605.1 Alphaproteobacteria bacterium
GATCACGGATGGTCGCTTCTCTGGGGCGACGCGCGGGTTTTGTATCGGCCATATCGGCCCGCCATAGGTGGGCCAATCGGTCTGTTGGAAGATGGCGATATGATCGATATCGACGCCGACGCTGGGAGTCTTACTGTGCGTCTTTCTGACAGTGAATTGGAAGTCCGCCGAGCCAAATGGGCGGCGCGGCCAACAGATTTCCAATCAGGTGCCTTGTGGCGCTATGCGAACACGGTAGGTGATGCCGAAAAGGGAGCCGTGACTCACCCAGGCGCGGTAGCGGAAACTCACGTTTTTGCAGATATTTAGACGCTTTTTCTAAGGCTGTATTTAAATTACTTCGAATCGATGGGGCTCGTTGAAATGAACGCGCACGACGGGTTAGAGCCGAATTTGATACGGGTGGCCGTGCTTGGTGCAAGCGGCTATACCGGTGCCGAATTGGTACGAATTTTGTGTGGACATCCTGCGGTTACGATTTGCGCACTCACGGCCGACAGACACGCTGGAAAGCCGTTGGCAGACGTGTTTCCCCAATTCCACGCACTTGACCTCCCAAATTTGAAGCGGCTGAACGAAGTCGACTGGCACGGCACGGACCTCGTATTTTGCTGTCTTCCCCACGGAACCACGCAACCGATTGTGGCAAAACTGCCAAAGCATCTCAAAATCATTGACTTGTCAGCGGATTTTCGGATTTCGGACGAAAAGGTTTATGAGCAGTGGTATGGCCAGAAACATCAGGCGCCGCAGCTTCAAGATGAGGCTGTGTATGGGCTTACGGAGGTTTCTCGCCGGCGAATTGCCAGGGCCCGGCTAATTGCCAATCCCGGTTGCTACCCCACCTCCGCGCAACTACCGTTGATTCCCTTATTGGCCTCAGAGGTTATCTGCTCAAACGATATCGTCATCGACGCGAAATCAGGGGTTAGTGGGGCTGGACGTAGTGCCAAGGAAGCCAATCTCTTCGCCGAGGTGGGGGAGGGGCTTCGCGCGTACGGTATCGCGAACCACCGCCACGCGCCTGAAATCGAGCAGGGATTGTCTGAAGCCGCCGGACACCAAGTAACGGTTACCTTTACGCCACATTTGGTTCCGATGAATCGCGGAATTTTGTCGGCATCGTATGCTCGATTGGCAACAGGAAGCACGGTCTCAGACGTCAAACAGGTGCTTGAGCGGGTATACCAAGACGAACCATTCATCCAAGTTTTGACCGACGGCCAAGCACCGGCTACGCACCATGTTCGCGGCACTAATCTCTGTATGATCGGAGTATTCGCCGGTCGGGTGCCTGGACGCGTAATCTTGGTGTCGGTGATCGATAATTTGGTGAAGGGCGCATCCGGCCAAGCAGTGCAAAACATGAACGTTATGTTTGGCCTCGAAGAAACATTGGGGCTCGAACAACGAGCTCTGTTTCCATGACAGGATTATGATATCGGCCTAATGGTTGAAGTTACTATGGCCTACAGAGGTGTTGCCCCGCGTTTAGGGAATGATGACTTCGTCGCTCCAACGGCAAGAATTATTGGCGATGTGGAAATTGGGGCCGACAGCAGTGTTTGGTTTGGCTGTACGGTTCGTGCGGATGTCAATTTCATACGCATAGGCGCGCGAACGAACATTCAGGACGGATGTGTGATCCACGTGGACAGCAAGCGCCATCCGACAATCGTGGGCAACAACGTAACCATCGGTCATATGGCGCTAATTCATGCGTGCACGATCGAATCGGGCGCTTTCGTCGGAATGAATGCGACCATCATGGATAGTGCCGTGGTGGCGAGTGGCGCCATGGTTGCGGCGGGCGCACTCGTGACTCCGGGAAAGCGGGTTCCTGATGGCGAAGTATGGGCTGGACAACCTGCGCGCTATCATCGCTCGTTAACGGATCAAGAACGCGCAGATTTACTTGATACCGTCGATAGGTACGTTGCCTTGGCACGATCTTACCGGCAAGACACAGTACGGACCACGGAATTTCGTTGAAATTGCCGCCCGATTGACTATTTCGTCAGGCACGTCTTATTGATCGCTCTTGCAATTCCGGCATTTGGCGCCCACGATGAACGGTGGTTCACCAGTGCGAACCTATGATGGATCGTTTTATTACTGAAGCTCGCCACCAGAACGCGTTGATACGCCTGCGATCGGTCGTCGCCCTGTCGACCGCCGTTCTTGTACTTGTCTCCTGCTCAAGCGTTCCTGACTACGCGAATCCGGTCGAATGGTACAAGAGTACGGCCGAATTTGTCGTTGGAGCGGAGGAAGGGGAGGAGGACGAGACGCGTTTGGACGAGGAAGCCGAGGCGCACGCTGAAGGATCGTTCCCCTCGTTGGCCGATACACCGAATCCAGCCGGGCGAGCGCCGACCGTCGAGGAAATGGAAGGAGTGCGTGAGGGCTTGGTCGCCGACAAGGACCATGCACACTACACAGATCGTGTGATCCGTCGGGAATCGCAAGAGGACTTGTTGGTCGCGGCTGCACCGAAATCATTGCCACCCGAAACGACTGTCGCAACACCAAAGGCGATTCCGCATGAACCGAAATCAGTGGGGCTGGAAAATTTGACTGCGCAGGATCCATCAACTGCACCGGAGTCGAGACCAGTACCGGCACCTATCTTGCCCATACCGTCTCAAGAAAGGAAGCCGTCACCAATAACGGATATTCGACCGCGAGCGCCCGAACCCGGAGTGGCTCTACCGATGACAGATGTGACGGGAGGGAACGTGGGTTCGGGACTCGACAATACCCGAGGTGCGCCGGTGGATGTAGTCGCGCGCTTCAAGTCACTATTTGCGGCATCTGGATCACGCGCAAGCCTAACCTCGGAAGAGAGCCAATCGTGGAATTTGGGGTCAATAGCCTCTGCGAGTAGAACTTTGCCACCTATGGGGGCAGTCAACAGGGTACCCTATCCGGCGATTTCGATGCAAGCCGGCGTTATTACCTTCCGTTCAGGTTCCTCCTCTTTGCCCAAGGGGGCGATTAAAGTTGTACAGGAAGCGGCGAGGCTCCATCGTGAGCGCGGCGGTACTGTACGGGTCGTCGGCCATGCCTCCAGCCGAACTCGAGAACTTACGCTGGAGCGGCATAAACTCGCGAATTTTTCCGTTTCTATGGACCGTGCCAAGGTCGTGGCTAACCAGCTCATTCGTGCTGGTGTTGATCCTGGTGTTATCTTTATATCCGCCGTTGGCGATCAAGAACCGATTTTTCACGAATGGATGCCGTCGGGCGAGTCGGAAAATCAGCGGGCCGAGATTTATCTCGACTATTGAGGCTTGCGGTCTTTAGATTCCCATTGATTTGCCTGGAAATCAGGCACCGACGTGCACATTCGGAACGAGATTAACCTTCGATAGTGAGAAAATTTTTACATGATAATTGGACTGAGGTTTCATCGAGAGTTTCGACCAAGAATCAAAATTATGGTGGGGCGGTGAGTAAACCGCTGCGTATCGCTGTTGCCGGTCTGGGCACAGTGGGGGCAGGTACTATCCGCATGCTCGCTGATCACGCGGAACTCCTTCGTCAGCAATGTGGCCGCGCGGTCGATGTCGTCGCTGTTTCCGCGCGGGACCGCCATGCCGACCGTGGTATAGACATTTCCGGTGCTCGCTGGTGCGACGATCCACTTTCCTTGGCTGGGGATACGACGGTTGACGTTGTGGTCGAGCTGATTGGTGGTTCCGACGGCGTGGCCCTCGAGCTATGCCGAGCCGCGATCGCGAATGGAAAACATGTGGTGACGGCGAACAAAGCCATGCTCGCACTGCACGGGACTGATCTCGGGGCTTCCGCCGACGATGCCGGGGTCAGCCTTGCTTACGAGGCCGCGGTTGCCGGCGGCGTACCGATCGTCAGAGCCTTGAGGGAGAGTCTCGCCGGCAATAGGCTGCACCGAGTCTACGGAATCTTGAATGGCACGGGCAATTACATACTGAGCGCCATGGGCGAACAGGGCCGGGAGTTCGCCGACGTCTTGGCGGAAGCGCAGCAGCTTGGTTTCGCCGAAGCGGACCCGTCGTTCGATATCGATGGTGTCGACGCGGCGCACAAACTTGCAATCTTGACCAGTGTTGCTTTCGCCTGTCCGGCCAATTTCAAAGCCGTTCACATAGAGGGTATACGGGAAATCAGCGCACTGGATATCGCCTACGCGGGGGAACTCGGGTACCGAATCAAGCTGCTTGGCATCGCCCGCGCAACGTTGCGCGGTATAGAGCAACGGGTGCATCCTTGCTTGGTTTCACTGGACGCACCGATCGCACATGTTGACGGGGTCTTGAATGCGGTCGTGGCGGAAGGTGATTTCGTCGATCGCAATATGTTCGTCGGGCATGGTGCCGGCGCCGGACCAACAGCGTCCGCGGTGGTTGCTGACTTGGTCGACATTGCGCGCGGGCGACTGTTGCCGGCGTTCGGGATACCGGTGTCGGAGCTCCGCGAGCTGCCGCCGTCTCCGATAGCGGAGCGTGTCGGCGCCTATTATGTCCGATTGATGGTGGTAGATCGTCCCGGAGCTATAGCCGACGTTACCGCGGCTCTGAGAGATGAGCGAATATCGGTAGAGGCGATGATTCAGCGTGGTCGAAGTCCTGAGGACGTCGTGCCGGTTGTGCTGACCACTCATGAGGCCGAAGAGGCGCCGATGTGCCGTGCGTTGGCCGCGATTAATAGACTCGATCAGGTTGTCGAGCCACCACGTATGATTCGAATCGAAGATTTCTAAGGGGGTCGTGATGGATCAAACGCCTGTACTGGATCGCAATTTGGCGCTCGAGGCAGCGCGCGTTACCGAAGCCGCCGCGATCGCCTGCGCCGAATGGATGGGGCGAGGTGACGAGAAAGCGGCGGATCAAGCGGCGGTGGATGCGATGCGCCGGGCACTCAACGGGCTGGAGATCGAGGGCACAGTTGTCATTGGCGAGGGTGAACGAGATGAGGCGCCGATGCTGTACATCGGAGAAAAGGTTGGTACAGGTAAGGGCCCGAAGGTGGACATTGCGCTTGATCCGCTGGAGGGAACCACGATTTGTGCGACTGGTGGACCGAATGCTTTGGCCGTTCTGGCAATGGCCGAGGATGGTGGATTTTTGAATGCCCCCGATACTTACATGGACAAGATTGCCGTCGGCGGAGGCTTACCCCAAGATGTCGTCGATCTTGATGAAACCCCTGCGAAAAATCTTGAGAGTCTCGCCAAAGCGCGAAATTGCGCGATTTCGGATCTGGTGGTTATGATTCTTGAGCGGCCTCGCCACGAAGAACTCATCGCTTTGGTGAGCGAAACCGGTGCGAGAATTCGTCTCATACAGGATGGCGATGTGGCGGGCGTAATTGCGACCACACGTCAAGATACTAGTATCGATCTTTATCTCGGTATCGGTGGTGCACCAGAAGGGGTTCTAGCGGCGGCGGCGCTCCAGTGCGTCGGTGGTCAGATGTCGGGCCGCCTGGTGTTTCGCAATGCGGAGGAACGGCAACGCGCCCATCGCATGGGGATCAGCGATTTCGACCGAAAATATAGTCTCGATGAACTGGCCCATGGCGACATTATGTTTGCGGCAAGTGGCGTTACCGGTGGATGGATGTTGCAAGGTGTGCGTCGGACGGCAAAAGGTATCTCGACCCAAACCATGGTTATGCGTTCAAAGACCGGAACCGTGCGCACCATCGCCGCGGAACACAACATTCAACGCAAACCATTTCCCATCAATCCAGCGGAATGACGTTATCCGAGGACGCTGTGCTGGGCGTCAAACGTTCGGTCAGCGGTCGTTATTGGCGAAATAGGTTGTTGGATTCTCGGGCTAGCACAGCCTTGGCGCAGGCTATGAACATGCCCGAGATCGTAGCGCGAGTACTTGCTGCCCGTGGCGTAACGACAGATAGCTATTCCGATTTCGTCAAGCCGAGCCTACGCACGCTGATGCCGGACCCATCGCGATTAACCGACATGGATATTGCTGTCGATCGTCTGGCGGATGCGCTGGAAAACAGTGAAACCATCGCGGTATTCGGTGATTATGATGTCGATGGGGCAACCTCTTCGGCGCTGCTAAAGCGTTACCTTGAGCATGTTAATGGGCGGGTGAGGGTCTACATACCCGACCGGCTCAAAGAGGGCTATGGACCAAATGAGCATGCACTGAAGAAGCTCGAATCTGAGGGTGCACGCGTTGTCGTCACCGTCGATTGCGGTACAACGGCTTATGCCGCCCTCGAGTGCGCGTCGGCGGGAAATATGGACGTCATTGTGGTTGATCATCACGATGCCGAGGCGCGTCGGCCGCCGTGTCTAGCCTTGGTCAACCCCAAACGATTTGACGACCGGTCCGATTGTGGTCAACTCGCAGCGGTTGGGGTTGTTTTCCTCCTCGTCGTCGGCTTGAACCGAGCGTTGCGTGCCCGCGGGTGGTTTGCGGTTCGCGAGGAACCGGATTTGCGCCAGTGGCTCGATCTCGTTGCCCTAGGGACGATATGCGATGTGGTCCCATTGACTGGTGTCAACCGAGCTTTGGTAAATCACGGACTGCGTGTTTTGGTGCGCCGTGGCAACGTTGGATTGGCCGCATTAGCCGATTCGGCAGGAGTTCGCGAGCCTCCCGGTACCTACCACGTAAGCTATGTTTTGGGTCCGCGGGTGAACGCTGGCGGTCGAGTCGGTGAGGCAGATTTGGGGGCGCGGCTTTTGTCGACAGACGATCGGGCCGAGGCAGTGGCGTTGGCTTCTCGTCTGGATGCGTTAAACGCCGAACGGCGATCGCTTGAAAAAGAGGTCGAAAGGACGGCGATGTCTCAACTCGAGGGAAGGGTTGGTGACGCAACGCCCTTGGTGGTTGCCGCCGGAGAGGGTTGGCATCCGGGTGTGATTGGTATCGTCGCTAGCCGTCTGATGGAGCGGTATCGTCGGCCGGCGTTGGTCATTGCGTTGGAGGGGGATATCGGCAAGGGATCGGCACGCTCGATTGCCGGCGTTGACCTTGGGGCGGCTGTCATCGCGGCGCGTCAGGCCGGTTTGCTGATCGCCGGGGGAGGGCACGCCATGGCGGCAGGGCTTACCGTCGCGGCTGACAAGCTAGCTGCACTAACCGAGTTTCTTACCCTGCGGCTGGAGGCTCAGGTCGCGGGCTCTGATTCGATGGCTATCAGCGTGGACGGGGCGTTGACCGTCGGCGCAGCGAATAGCGAATTGGTGGATACTTTGAGGCATGTCGGGCCCTTTGGAGCCGGCAATCCCGAACCTCGCTTCGCCATTTCAGCGACTCGAGTAGCCCATGCTTCGGTGGTTGGAGAGCGCCACATCCGCTGTGTATTGACGGATTCGACGGGGGCTCGGCTCAACGGGATCGCCTTTCGTAGTGTCGACTCGTGCGTCGGTCAGACCCTTTTGGATGCGGCTGGTCGGGCACTACATGTCCTCGGTTATCTTCGTTTCAACGAGTGGCGCGGCCGTAAGCAAGTGCAGTTGACCGTCGTTGATCTGGCCGTGGCGTAGGAAATGGCTCGGCCAAGCGAGCTGAGACAAGATCAACCAAGCAGTACGCCGCGAATGCGCTCGGTTCGGACAACCGCTCGATCCGGCAAATCGCTTGATTTTAGCCGCCTCAGCCACTTAATCTTGGTCACGTGTCCCCATCGTCTAGAGGCCTAGGACTCCACTCTTTCAAGGTGGCAACACGGGTTCAAATCCCGTTGGGGACACCATATCGTTTCTGCCTTCTGAAAACTCCGCTAACCCGACTTCCGCAACT
>JAAXGF010000177.1 GCA_012267605.1 Alphaproteobacteria bacterium
GACGCACCCACTCCCGCCAGTACTCGCAGGTTTTTTCATAGAAATCGCGACCGGTCTCGATGATCGGGGACGATAGGGTCTCATCGGGCCCCAAATGGAGCGTTATGGCGCTTTCAAGAAAAAAGAAGGTTTCGTCCAGCACGTATGCGATTGGCGCATTCGTGGTCAATCGTAGGGTTAAACCGCTACCAACAAAGCGAATGTGGTTGCTCCCACTGGTAATCGCTGGCCTGTTTTTACCGTAATCAAACGCCGGTCGAATGACCACGCGAACACGAGGGGTGCCCGCGACCGACCGCACAATTCGAATGATGCTTGTGGGTCGAAATGTTCGCTCCCGATTCTCGAAACGCGGCGCGAAATCAATTATTTCGACGACGCCGCCGTCCCCATCATAGAGCTTGGTGGACAACACCGCCGTATTCTTTAGGTAGGTTTGCTCGGAACGAACATGGTTTTCCAAGTCGATACGGTATAGCCCCACCGCCTCTGAATCATCACCTTCCGATTTTAACAGTTGGCAGAATATCGGGTCGTCATCAAACCGCGGCAGGCAACACCAGGAAACATTGCCAACCCGGCTTATCAGCGCACCAAACGAACAATTTCCAATAATCCCGAGATTCAGATCAGCCAATTCCGACATTCCCTCCCGATAGCGAATTTTCCCCGCGAATTTCATTGGCCGTTCGTTCAAGCCAAGCCAATAGATCAGCAACGGTAGCGACGCGAAATTGAGCGCACGTCCCCTTATCGGCGCCAACCCGAATTGACGTGCCTCCGAGACGATTCGACAAGGCGAAACCGGCTTCATCGGTCACGTCGTCACCGATAAACAGCGGCGTGCGGCCAACGAACGGCGCCTCGGCGAGAAACGCTTGAACGGCCCTTCCCTTGTCCATTCCTCGGGGCTTGACCTCATACACCATTTTGCCCGGAAGGATCTCCAGCGAATCCTCGGCCCTGGAAACCAATGCCCGCACCGCATCAAAACATAGCTGCTGCTGTTCCGGACACTTCCGATAATGCAGTGCGAGAGAATACTTCTTGTCCTCAAGAACCACTCCATTCATCGGTTGGGTGATTTTTTCGAGACCCTCGCGCACCGAGTCGAGAACCGTCGGATCGCTTGTAAAGCGAATTGTCTTGCCATCGGTTCCGCGGCGTTCAAGTCCATGAAGCCCGGCCGTCGGCAAGGAAAGCGGAGCAAGAAGTGCGTCTATTTGTTTGAGTGGGCGGCCGCTGACAATGGCGACGGCACCGCCAAAACCCTGGAATAGCAATTTGAGGGTTGGTACCAGACGGGGCGAGAGTCTTACCTCATCCGGTGAATTGGCGATATCCGTCAGGGTCCCGTCGAAATCCAGGAACAAAGCCCAATTTGGGCTTGTTTGCGGAAGTAATTCGCTCGCGACAGGTGGAGAGCGAGTCATGGCGCCAGGTATGTGCCGGCGTTCACGAAACCTCCCAGGAGCAGGTCATATTAAGCTCGCCAGCGGTGTTGCCCACCGTGGCCAAACATGCCTTTTCGCGCCCCTCGGGGATCGACACGGCAAAACGGGTCAAATAACGGAATCCCTGTTTCGACGGCGTACGCTCAGAATTCATACGAACGATATTTGCGTCAAACTGCACGAATACCTCGGTTAGCCGGGCGATCAGGCCGGGCCTATCACCGCCGTCGACAATGATGCGGTGGGTTACGCTGGCGCTCGGCCCATGAAGGGGTTCGAGTTCAAATTGCCGAACCGAAAGCTCTGCGCCGGAGAGTTCAGGCAATCGGGCAAGATCGGTTTCCAACTCCGACACCGCCAACCCCTCCGGCAATGTACAAAGCGAGGTGAACTGGGCACCCTCGCCGAGCACGGCAAAACTGGTATCACCGAGATTGCATCCGAGATCAAACAAGCGTCCAGCCAGCGACGCTACGAGCCCTCGCTGGTCGGCACACGAAATCGAAATCAACGCGGTTGTCTCCATACCCCTTTTGCCCACAGCATTGGAAAATTGATCGCCGCATGATGGGTCAAATGGACCCAAATGAAAAGCGGCTGTGACAGGACGTCGCACCTCGCCAGAACTCGCTGCCCCAACCGAAAGACTGTAAGGAATTTCGCTAAACCCAATGATGATTCCGCGCTAAATTCTAATAAAAATCCAATATAAAATTAGAGGTATTAAACATATAGGATGTAAAATAGACATAAAAAATCCAATTAGTAAGACATTATTAACAATTTAAATTATAATCGAGCACCGATTGCAGTATGTTGGTTCAATGAAAACAATAATATATCTAAATTTTTATTATTTTATGTCGTTTTGTTTGATTGGGCCGGCTGTAGCAGACGTTGATCGAGGCATCCGGTTATTTATCGAAGAAGACTATGTTGCGGCCCACGCGGAATTCACGGAGCATGCCAAGAAAGGTGATTCGAAGGCACAGTATTGGCTCGGGCTCATGCACGAATCCGGTGAGGGCACACAGCAAAACTATTTTGAGGCCCGGAAATGGTACGAGCGCGCGGCGCAGCAAGGCGAAGTTGGAGCGCAACTGCAACTGGCTGAATTTTACCTGCTCGGCCGTGGTGCCGAAAAGGACCACATACGCGCTTACATGTGGTTCGATATTGCGGCACGGCGGGGTTTACAAATTGCGAGGAGAAATTGGGACCGAATGTCCCAGGGAATGCATCGGGGCGAAATCACCCAGGCGAAGAGACTTGCGCAGAATTGGAGGCCGGAAGATTCCAGCAGATTGGACGATGACGCTTACGCGAGAGCGCGAGCGGCAGTCGCAAATCGGTCTAGGCTTGGGTGGATCGAAAGGCTCTTCTCGTGGAAATGAGACCCGGAATTCGCTTCTGTCTCAAGCTTTGGAGCTGGAACAAATCGCCCCATAATACGCCGAACAGATCGCTGACCACATGGTGGCGGCATCGAGCCCCGTTAATTAGAGGAGCAAACTAGAGTGCAAATACCAATCACGATTACCGACAAATACATTCACTCCACAGCCCATCGGATGCTGAGACAGCATGGCGACGAAGCGGAAATTGAGGCTGCAATTTATTATAGCGAACAGTGCAACCAAGGTAACGTTGATAGCGCAGCGGTGTGGGAGCAGGTTATCAAGGCAATACGCATCCTTCAAACGGTAGAACCCGAACGATGGGGTCCTCCGGTGCATTAAGTAGGCCGTGGTCGTCTGAGGTCGCCGTTTTCCGTTGATGTTGGATGAACAAGTTCTCGACAGCGAAAGTTGTGCGATGCCTCACATACGCGGCATGCATTTTGCTCGCTGGGATTTCTCTTGGCCATGCATCCGAATTCGTTAGCGACTTCGAAAACTGCAATATCCGCGCGGACGCCCTTATTTGGGATGGTGCGGAAGCCGCGAGTCCAGATCGATTGTCAATCACGCACAACCCGGTCCGTTCCGGAACGTGTGCACTGTCAATCCTACTCAAGCCGACCGACGGTGCCGGCGGCAAACAAAAACGCAATCGCGTCGAGATCAAGGAATTTATCGACGCCCGAGAAGGCGCTGTCTCTCGCTTTTCCTTTAGCATTTTCGTGCCGACAGATTATCCGGATACCCCTCGCGTTATCCCGACTTCCGCAACTCGTGGGTCGCGAAGATGCTAACCCATTGATTTTCCACAATCGGACCTCCAAAGGTCGGCACTACAGGGCGCCAAATGGAGGGGGCGAATCGA
>JAAXGF010000271.1 GCA_012267605.1 Alphaproteobacteria bacterium
GATCAGACCTGGGCAGTTACCAATTTCTTATGAATTTTCGGAATCCCAGTGCTGAAGCCGGCGATTAACCTGGCCTTCAAGACAATGCCCGCGAACTAGGACATATCTTCCAATTAACCGACTGAATCTCATTCGCCAACTGCGATCATAGGGTCAGCAGCTGTTGTGCGCTGGATTCCGGTGTAATATGAACGGTCAAATGGAATTGAAAATCTTTCTGGCGCTGGCATTGGTAGCGTTTAGCAGCGCTTGGCTGGGGACCCGCATGGTTTTGCGGATTCTTCGGCGCAGATCCATATTGGACCATCCTAATCCCCGGTCCAACCACCGCATACCGACGCCACGGGGCGGCGGCCTCGCGCTGGTTCCCGTTGTATTGGGGTTGTGGCTCTATGTGTCAATTTTCGCTGGTTCGATCAGTGACACCTGGTTGGTAATTTTGGCGGCAGTAGCCATCGCGTTGGTATCATGGTGGGATGATCTCAAGAGCTTGTCCTTAACGCCACGGCTGATCGTCCAGTTTCTTGCGGTTGCGGCCTGTTGGGCCTATGCCGCTCCGGGCGGCCAAGTATTCCAAGGCCTCTTGCCTCCGTGGCTGGATGCCGCCGCTGCCGTCGTATTCTGGGTTTGGTTCATCAACCTGTTCAACTTCATGGATGGTATCGACGGCATCAGCGGTCAGGAAATCGCTTGGATTGGTGCCGGCCTTTGCGTCGTGATCATTTTAGGAGGCGCCGTAACCGGTCTAAGGGATTACGTCAGTCCTGCACTGGCAATTGTGCTGGCGGCCGCGAGCTTGGGTTTCTTGCCGTGGAATTGGCCCCCAGCCCGGATATTCCTGGGCGACGTGGGGAGCGTTACGCTCGGCTTTCTTGCCGGATGGCTGTTGCTCAACGCGGCGACCGAAGGATATTGGGTGACGGCCATTCTCCTTCCCCTGTTTTATCTCGGTGACGCGACGCTAACCTTAGGGCGTCGGATACTTCGTGGTGAACGATTTTGGCAAGCACACAAGGAGCATCATTACCAAGTTGCGGTCTCTCGCGGGGCAAGCCATGCTGCAGTCGTGAGGGTAATTTCGGCGACCAATTGGGTGCTATTCGCCTGTGCCGTCTTGAGCTTGGTCGGGGGCGTTGCGGTCCCCGCCGCCATTGCCATTGGCGCGCTTACGGTGGCGATCGTACTGGCGCGATTCCGCGGGGCAGAACCGATTACCGTAAAGTCATGACGGGCAACAGATTCAAGCGGCCGATTTTCGTCGCTATCCACGACGTGCTGGTCGCCGGCCTATCGTTCGTGCTGTCGCTTTATTTGCGCCTTGGCGACGATCTGTGGGTCCAGGCCTCAAGTTACCTTGTTGTCGGAACACTTATCTTCGCCGCGGTATGCGGCGCGGTCTTTTGGGGAATGCGTCTTTACCGAGGACTTTGGCGATACGCGTCGCTTGCTGATCTCATGACATTAGTGAAGGGCGCGACACTGGCGATCCTCATCTTCGTCCCGATTCTTTTCATGGTCACGCGGCTTGAACTCTTCCCTCGCTCAGCCCTGTTCATCAACTGGTTTGTCTTGATCATCATGGTGGGTGCACCCCGCTGTCTCTACCGTATCATCAAGGATGGAACCCTCAGCGGACGGCCTGAAGCGGTCGCTAGGAATGGTATCCCGGTGCTGTTGGTTGGGGCAGGGGACGCGGCTGATCTCTTCATTCGTGAATTGAGTCGCGACGGGGCTTCGGCAAACTACCGTATTGTGGGCCTGGTCGACGATCACGCCAAATACGCCGGCACCGAGATCCACGGGGTCCCCGTGTTGGGCACGACCGCTGATATCAAGTCAGCGATTGAAAAGTTGGCGCGTCGCCAAATGCGGCCGCGGCGGCTAATAATCACTGATCCAAGAATTCGCGGGGAAGCTGTTCGTCGCCTTTTGGACACGGCGGACGCCTTGGGACTCACCGTTGCCCGCTTGCCCAAACTCACCGATTTTAAAAGAGGTGAGGATGGGCCAATAGAGGCCAGACCGATTGCTATCGCCGATTTGTTGGGGCGCCCGCAAACATTGCTCGACCGCGAAGGCATGCGTGGGCTCATAGGTGGGAGGCGCGTCATGATCACCGGTGCCGGAGGTACCATCGGCGGCGAATTGGCGCGACAGGTCGCGGGGTTCGGCCCGGCTCACCTTAGCCTATTAGATAACGCTGAGCTTAATTTATACGAAATCGATATGGCCTTGGCGGAGCGTTGGCCCGGCATCTCGCGTAAGCCGATATTAGCGGATGTACGCGATCGCTCCCGCGTCGACATGATTCTGGGCGAGGAGCACCCCAACCTGGTGTTCCACGCCGCGGCGTTCAAGCACGTACCCATGGTGGAAACCAATCCGAACGAGGGGGTCATGACAAATGTCGTCGGTACGCGGAATGTCGCTGATGCTTGCCGTGCCGCCGGTATCGAAGCGATGGTGTTGATCTCCACAGACAAGGCGGTGAATCCGACAAGCGTCATGGGCGCTACCAAGCACATCGCCGAGGCCTATTGCCAGGCATTGGGGCGCGCTGTTCTCAATGACGCGGGCAGCCGATTTATCACAGTTCGATTCGGCAATGTGCTGGGTTCAACCGGCTCGGTGGTGCCACTTTTTAAACGTCAAATTGAATCCGGCGGACCGGTTACTGTGACCCATCCTGAAATGAGTCGCTACTTTATGACCGTCCGTGAAGCGGTTGAACTGGTTCTCCAGGCATCAGTTCTCGGCGTGGAACCAAGCCGCGAGGGTGGCGAAATCTATGTCCTGGACATGGGCGAACCAATCCGAATCCAAGATCTTGCTCGCAAAATGATACGGCTAGCTGGTCTGCACCCAGATAGCGATATCAAAATTGTATTCACTGGGGTACGTCTCGGTGAAAAGCTGCGCGAAGCGCTCTTTCACTCCGGTGAGAAACGCGTGCATACCGAGCGAGAGGGCATTCGTCTTGCCGATTCACGTCCGGCAAATCTTGGCGAACTTAATCCGTTTATTGATGATCTGGCGCAAGCCGCCGCCGATGGCCGCACAAGCGATACCCTAGCGCTCATCGGACGCATGGTCCCCGAATTCGAGAATCAAGGAGAAAGCGAACGGAATTTGGGCGTCGGGGGTTAAACGCAACCATCTTTTATCTTCCCACTCGGGGAGCGTTCAAACAGTCGGGTCTGCTTTCAATTTCCGATCATGTCTCCGATCGCGTCGCCGAAATCGCCAGCCTTTTCTTTCACCATATCGGTTGCGTCATCTGCAGTGTCGGAAACCGAGTCGACGACGTCGGACGCGGCATCTTTCACCGCACCGACCGCGGAATCTAGATCGAGGTCAAGGTCTGCGACCGCTGCGCTCGCTGCGTCACCGATAGCGCTGATCATCTTATCCACCAATTCTCCGGGGGTTGCGCCTCCGCCCTTGCCGATGTCGGCCAGGTGAATATCGGGAATGGAGGTATCGAAGGTCTTACCCTCGAATATGGTAGCGCTTACTTTGACCTCGCCACCCCGAATATAGATGTTTTCGACGATGACCTTAGGCCCTTCTCCACCGGTCGATTCTCCACCACTCTGCTGGGCCATAAAGGCGTCGACGTTCGACTGGATGGCGGCGACATTGCTTCCGTCGGAACCATATTCATAAGTAATTTGAGGGCGGGTAATGACGATTTCCCGAATAACGATGGTGTCCTCAGTCAACGAAGATGTATCTAGGCCGACCTTGATCTGACCCAAGCTGAACGCGTTGTCAGTCTCGAAGCCTGCCGGATTTCCCACCATCAGTCCGCTAAGGGCACCTTCGCCCGAAACTGGGTCGATGCTCGCCCCATCAAGACTTACCTGAACACGCGTAACGTCACTACCGTATTTTTCCACTGCGGCTTCGATGATCGAATCCAGGTTTGACCAAGTAACGATCACGAAAATGACGATGATGCCGACTAGTGCGGCGGCACCGATCAAGATCCAGCGTAACATGGTTTGGTTCTCCTATAATTAGACGAACGTTGAAGTTACGGCCCGCGACCAAATAGCCGCTTGAGTCGGTCGGTCGTGCGCTTCTCCGCGTTGTCTCGGATGGCTCCCTCTTCGCGCCCGAGCAAGAGAAACACGCCAGCAATACTCTTGTCGACCGTATGGGATGTAATGTCTGCGTGGACGTCTGGCACCCAAGGCAGGTTGCTGTACTCAGTCATCATCACTTGGTACGCCTTGATCGCCCCGGACTCTTTCAAACTGTCATCCATGGCGGGATGTATGGACGCGGCCAGGGATCGTTCCATCGTCGCCCGGAGATGCCGTGTCAATGCGTCCTTGGGGCCATCATACAAGGATTGCGCGTCGCTTAGCGGGATTTCCGCGATAGCATTCTCGAACTGTTCTCCCATTTGGGGGGCGGCAAGCTCGGCTGCGCGGTTCAGCTTGAGTTCGACGTCTTCGACCAGACGCCCCATGCCTAGGCGAAACAGGGCGGCGTGAACATAGCCAAGATCCTTTGGCAGGGGGATGTGCACATCCGGATTGGAATTGTAGCCATTCCGTCGTTCCAGACGGTGGATCACCGATTTGGCGGCGATGCGCAAGACCTCCCTTAGGCCAGAGTCGAGATCGCCGGGGGTGGAAATCGGTTCGGTGTCCGCCGATTCGGATTCCCCAGGATCTGCGGCATACGACGGATTCAATACCAACAGCGCGACGGTCAAGATTACCAGCAGATACTGGCACAAGCGGCTAACCAAGTACCCTCCCTCGTATTGGGTCCGACGACCTATTTGCGGCCAATATAGCCATAAGGACGTCTATTGGGGATGGAATTCGGGTCCCGGCCGAATGTTAAAGGATTTCGCAGAATTGAGTGGGCGAGGGCTACCGGAATTTTACTGTGGAATGACTTTCGCGAATGGCGGTTTGCTCAAGTCTGGTCTTTTAAATAGTCGATAATCGCAGCCTCAACGATGCACTGGTATGTGAGATCACCACGGTTCGCTATCTCCTTAACTCGCTCAAAGTATTTGCGGTTCAGGCGAACCGTAAGCTTCTTGCGCTTAATCCGCTTGGATTGCGGCGGTACCGATTGACTTGGCGTTTTCGATGTTTCCCGAGCCCGGGATGAGACCAGATACTTTCCGACATCGATTCGAACGGAGGCCTCCGAGGGGGGAGTCTGCGCTTGTAGGGCAGACGCAGGCGGTGAGGGGGCAGCTGCCTTGTGCCGCACAATTAATGCAGATAGCCGCGAAGCACCTTGCGATGGACAGGTCGCGGCGGGTGTCTCAGCCGAAGACTGGCCGTAAGCGAGGCCTTCCTTGGGCGTATAGTGACGCCGGTCGGGCCCAGACCAGTCTGTTGTTTCGTTCGTTTTCGGTTCCGATGCTCCGGAGCCCGTCTACTCTTCCGCCGGGCCGCGGTTGCCTGACCGACGCTCGGGTTTCCCCTGTAGCTGCCTAAGACTTACGTACGCGACAGAGGGTGACGGCACCGCATCACCTTTTCGTGCGAAAAGCGAACTAATCAAGGCGGCTGCTGGGTTGGTTGCGGTCATTGTCAATCGCATTCGCACTCTAATCTGGGGGCGCTACTGTTCGTTTACCGAATACTGGTCCCGTGTTCGCAACCCGGCGGTCCGGCTCCTCGTACGGCAACTGGTTGTTGCGTCGTTCAGGCCCCTGGTATTGCGCTTTACTCGGCTCGAGCTTGCTTAGACGTGTGGAAACGTATTCCCAAAGTCCTGCAATCTCAGCCGCAGACCGCGATCCCCCATCAATCTCCATGACAGTCCGGCCGTCGATCATGCTGGTCGCAAAATCGACTCGTTGATGCACCGTAACTGGCGCAACCGTGCCATGTTGCGAAAGTGCGATCGCTGCTTCGCTGGTGATGCGCGCCCGGCTGGTGGCCGCGTTTACCGCGAAAATAAGAGGCTTATTCTGGTCTTCAATAATATCGACAGTCGCCCCAACCGCTCGTAAGTCGTGGGGACTGGGACGCGTCGGGATAATAACCAGGTCGCTATGGCCGACAACCTCTCTGATCGTGTCGGTAACGGCGGGCGGCGTATCGACGAACACAAGCTTGATCCCCTGTCCGCGCAGAGTGTTGAGGTCTTCCGCTAACCTCACGAACTGAGTTTTGACGAACAACGGTGTATCGATTTTTCGCGCGTTCCACCATTCTGCAAGGCTACCTTGAGGGTCCGTATCGATAAGCGTTGACCGGTCCCTCGCCCGCGAGCTCGGCCTGCACGGCAAGCTGGCCGCATAAAGTTGTTTTGCCAGCGCCTCCTTTCTGCGAGGCGAAAACAATTACGCGCATGGGGCTGGTACCCGGAGTGGTCGCTGGCTGCGTTGTGGGAGACACCATATCCGCAGTGAGTTCCGCGACCTCGGGTTCGGCTGGTGTCGGCGGCGGCTGCTCCCAAAGCTTTTCGCTCACTTCCAGAACGGAAAATTGTCCGTCGTTGAACGCCTGATGTCCGTACGCCTCGGCGCTAATCTGGGTATTGAAGAATTGTACGATCCTCCCGTCTCGCATCAGAGCGAAGCTCCCGGCATGGGTCTTTATCAGTTCCGGAAGGACTTCCCTAAAAACCGCGTAGTTCCGTTCGTCAGTGGCGTTTGCCGATTCACTTTCCATTACATTTACCCTCCTCGGCCCCCTTTCCATTACCTTTGTCCTCCTCAGCAGCCATTTTTCCAGAGTAACGTCGAATTGTTTCCTATAATACCCAAAACTGCGAGATTTGAAAAAGTATCGTTATTGCTGCTTGCCGTTATACGGGTGCTTTCGGGGTTTGTCGCTGACAGCAATCACAATTGGAGAAGTGTTGCCGCTTTGACACATTCGCTTATTCGCCAAGATGATTCGACACGATGGTCTGGCGTCAAATCTAGGGATGCGTCCACATTCCCCGTGGAGCGTGAGATCTCGGGTTACACTATTTCTTGGAGTCTTCGCACGCCTAAATTGTCCGATGTTAGCTGGAAACGCCGCGCCGGTATTTCGGGATTTCAACGACAAGCAACCATTTCACATGTTTTCCGGCGCTGCTGCTTGTGGCCGGCATGGCGAGTCTCCCTTCGCAGATTTTTGGCCGCGTGAGTCATGATCGTCTGCATCATAAACCTATTATCTTGTCATCGATCCCGAGATAAGGGGCAATTATGGGACATGGTGATCGTGTGAGATGAAGACGTCGGCGGCTGTCAAGGAGCTGTAAAATGGCGGGAAACGTAACTGCCCAGGTCTGATC
>JAAXGF010000304.1 GCA_012267605.1 Alphaproteobacteria bacterium
GCCTTGGCCCGTTCTGCGACGAGCGTACCGACACGACTCGCCGCCGTTTTATCTGCGCCGGTTTTCAGATCGCCACGTAACCCGGGGTCAAGGCTCGATGCCGACGCGATCGTGTGGCCACGCGTGTCGTCGATAACCTGAGCGTATATATGCTTACCTGAGCGAAATACCGAAAGCCGTACCCGCCCACTAGAAACCTGGCGCAATCGCCAACGCACGCGGCGCCGGCGCCGTCTGTAAAGAGATTTCACAAGGTTCATCGCGCCCGCACCTATTTCTTCTTGCCTTCTTTACGCCGAATGCGCTCACCCGCGTATCGGATTCCCTTGGCCTTATAGGGATCAGGCCGGCGATTACCTCGAATTTGTGCGGCCACCTGTCCCACCTTCTGTTTATCGGCACCGGAAATCTTGATCATGGTCGGCTTTTCACACTTTATGGTTATTCCCGGCGGTATCGGATAAAGGACATCGTGGCTATAGCCCAATTGAAGTTTTAGCGCATTTCCCTCCAGTTGCGCCCGGTAGCCGACACCAGTGATTTCCAAATCGATGGTGAAACCTTCGGACACGCCCGTTACCATGCTGGCTACCAAGCTTCGCGACATACCCCACATCGCGCGGGCGCGGGTACTCGCGTCCCGCGGCCTGACGACGACCCGAGCATCCTCGATTTTAGCCTCAACCTCGGGTACCAAGGTCATGCGCATTTCCCCGAGCGGACCCTTTACCGCGAAGTCCTGCCGCTCAATTGAAGCGTCGACCCCGTTCGGAATAACCACCGGATTCTTGCCAACTCGCGACATTCCCTAAAACACCTCGCACAGGACTTCACCACCAACATTAGCCGCGCGGGCCTCTCCATCGGACATCACCCCGCGGGGAGTAGATAGGATGGAAATGCCCAGCCCGTTATAGACTTTCGGTAAACTCTTTATCGACGCGTAAACCCGCCGCCCAGGCTTCGAAATGCGCAGAATCTTTTGTATCACCGGGTCTCCATCATGATATTTCAGCTCAATCTTCAATTCAACTTGGCCATTCGACGATTCACGCTGGGTATACCCGCGAATGTAGCCCTCGCGTTTGAGCACGTCGAGGACGTGGGCCCGCAACCTGGACGCCGGCGAATCGACATCCGACAGCCGAGCACGCTGACCATTGCGGATGCGGGTCAACATATCGCCGAGGGGGTCGCTCATTGTCATCTGCCGTGCTCCCTTACCAACTTGACTTGATCATTCCGGGAATTTCTCCCACGGAGGCGAGTTCGCGTAGAGCGATACGGGACATCTGGAATTTGCGGTAAAAGCCGCGTGGGCGCCCCGTCACTTCGCACCGGTTTCGTATCCGCACCTTGGAAGAATTGCGTGGCAATTCCGACAATTTGAGTCGCGCCGCGAATCGCTCTTCCATCGGCAAAGTACGGTTGTTTGCCAGATCCGACAACGCCTTGCGTTTCGCGGCATATTTTGCCACTAGCGCCCGCCGTCGCTCATTTTTCTTTACGGCACTCGTTTTCGCCATTCACTGTTGCTCCATGCCAGTTGTGGGCAAATTCAATGTACGATGGGGACGCGAAATCCCAACAGTAGGGCTTCGGCCTCTTGATCGGTATGCGCCGAAGTCACGATGACGATATCCAGACCCCGAATTTTATCGACCTTGTCGTAGTCAATCTCTGGGAACACGATTTGTTCCTTTAATCCCAGTGAATAGTTGCCGCGTCCATCGAAACTCTTACCCGATACACCGCGGAAATCTCTCACTCGAGGCAGGGCGATGGTCACCAAGCGATCGAGGAATTCGTACACTCGGTCCCGGCGCAACGTAACCTTGCAACCCACTAACATGCCCTGACGGAGCTTGAACGCGGCGACCGATTTCTTTGCCCGAATAACGATTGGCTTTTGTCCAGCAATCGCAGTCATATCGCGTGCCGCGGCCTCAACTTGTTTCGCATCGGCCGTTCCCTCACCTACCCCCATGTTGAGAACGATCTTGGTAAGGCGCGGTGCCTGCATCACGTTGGAATAGCCGAACTGCTCCATTAGCGCAGGTCGCAATACATTCTCGTACTGCTCTTTTAGGCGCGGCTTCATCGAGGCAATCCCCAACTGCGGCAAGTGATAACGTCAAACATCGATGACCTCACCCGAGCGCTTGGCAAAACGGACCTTGCGCCCGTCCTCGAGACGCCGGTAACCAACTCGCGTCGCCCGATCCGATTTCGGATCGACAAGGGCGACGTTGGATACGTGTAACGGCGCCTCCTTCTCAATAATTCCGCCTGCGCTCGAAGATGTCGGCCGGCTATGGCGTTTGACCATGTTCACACCCTGTACCAAGACTCGGCCATCCTGCGGAAAAACCTTCAACACCTCGCCACGCTTGCCGTTCTCGCGTCCGCAAATCACTACGACCTTATCGCCTTTCCTGACCCGCATCTTGACTGCCATCACAGGACCTCCGGTGCCAAGGAAATGATTTTCATGAACTTTTTCGCCCGCAACTCTCTGGTTACGGGGCCAAAAATTCTGGTGCCAATCGGTTCCCCTTGGCGGGTTATCAGTACCGCAGCGTTGCGATCAAATCGGATAACAGACCCGTCCACGCGACGAATCTCCTTAGCCGTCCGCACAACAACAGCGTGATGGACGTCGCCCTTCTTGACCTTGCCGCGCGGAATGGCGTCCTTGACGGTTACGACAATGATATCGCCGATCGAGGCCGTCATCCGTTTGGAACCGCCCAGCACCTTGATACATTGCACGCGACGCGCACCCGAATTATCGGCGACCGTCAAATTGGTTTCCATCTGGATCATTGCACCAGTCCAAACCGCCACGCCACCTGCCTAAGCGGTGTCGGCGATTACCTCCCAACACTTGGACTTCGAATAGGGGCGCGACTCGCGAATTCGCACGACATCACCGATCTGGCAATTATCACCTTCGTCGTGAGCCGCATACTTTTTTGATCGTCGTATGACTTTCTTGTAAACCGGATGAGCGAATCGGCGATCAACCCGCACGATGACGGTCTTGGTGCCGGCGTTGCTAATTACGGTTCCTTGTAATGTACGCCTCGGCATCTCCTAAGCTCCCTCCGCCACCGGCTTCTCAAGATTCGTCGCGCTTTGCCGGCGCTGTTTTAGGATCGTTCTGATTCGGGCAATGTCTCGGCGGACATGCCGAATTCGCGCGGTATTTTCCAGCTGCCCGGTCGCCCGTTGGAAGCGAAGATTGAAAGCCTCCTTCTTCAACTTCAGCAATTCATCGGCCAATTCGTCGCCGGTTTTGACACGAATGTCTTCCGCCTTCATCGCCTAAGTCCCCTCGCCGAATCGGGTTACCATGCGCGTGGCCATGGGTAGTTTCGCAGCACCCCGATCGAATGCGCCTTTGGCTAAAGGCAACGAAACCCCATCGACCTCAAATACGATTCGTCCAGGCTTGACACGACACATCCAATACTCCGGCGACCCTTTACCCTTACCCATGCGAACCTCGGCTGGCTTGGTACTGACCGGCACATCTGGGAATATGCAGATCCATATGCGCCCAGCGCGTTTCATATGCCGCGTGATGGCGCGCCTCGCAGCTTCGATCTGTCGCGAGGTGACGCGCCCCGCGGCCATGGCCTTAAGACCATAGGCGCCGAAATTTAGGCGCGTGCCCCCCTTCGCGAAGCCATGTACCCGACCCTTGTGGGCCTTGCGGTATTTCGTGCGTTTCGGACGCAGCATCGTGTTTCGCCTCTATCCCCGGCCACCGCCGTGAAGCTCAAGCGCGCGCTTATCCTGAGCCATCGGGTCGTGATCGAGGATTTCGCCCTTGAATACCCAAACCTTTACCCCGCAACACCCGTACGCCGTACGCGCTGTCGCGGTTCCGTAGTCGACATTCGCGCGCAAAGTGTGAAGCGGAACTCGCCCCTCCCGGTACCATTCGGTACGAGCAATTTCGGCGCCGCCCAATCGCCCCCCGCAGTTCACACGAATTCCCTGAGCACCGAGACGCATGGCCGACTGGACCGCTCGTTTCATGGCACGCCGGAATCCGATGCGACGCTCAAGCTGTTGGCTGATATTTTCCGCGACCAAGTAAGCATCTATCTCCGGTTTGCGAATCTCGACAATGTTTAGGTGAACGTCCGATCGAGTCATCTTCGCCAAATCGGTACGCAAGCGCTCGATATCCGCGCCTTTCTTGCCAATGACCACGCCGGGCCGCGCGGTATGAATTGTCACGCGCGCCTTTTTCGCCGGCCTCTCAATAATAATTTTGCTAACACCAGCCTGAGTGAGCCGTTTCTTGAGAAATGCGCGCAGTCGGATGTCCTCGTGTAAAAGACTGCCGTATTCACCGGCCGCAAACCAGCGCGAATCCCAGGTACGGTTGATGCCCAGTCGCATGCCGATCGGATTGACCTTTTGACCCATCTACGCCACCTCTTCGTCGCGTTCGCGCACGATCACCGTCAAATTGCTGAACGGCTTGATCACCCGGGCGATCCTTCCGCGTGCTCGGGCCCGCCAACGTTTCATAACCAAGCCACGACCAACCGTCGCTTCCGCCACAATAAGGTGGTCGACATCTAGCGCATGATTATTCTCGGCGTTGGCCACAGCCGACTGAAGCACCTTGCGAACCGCGCCAGCGCAACGGCGTCGAGAAAATGAAAGCTGAGCCAAAGCCTTTTCGACGTTCAAACCGCGTATGCTTTGAGCGATCAGATTGAGCTTCTGCGGGCTCACACGCAGTGCACGTGCATAGGCCATCGCCTCGTTGTCGGCCAACCGTCGCGGCGATTTTGGTTTGCCCATCGCTTTATCCCCTACGCGCTTTCTTGTCCGCAGCGTGACCGTAATAGGTACGCGTCGGTGCAAATTCGCCAAGCTTGTGACCGACCATATTTTCGGTCACAAGCACTGGAAAAAATTTCTTTCCGTTGTAAACCGCAAAGGTGAGTCCGACGAACTGGGGTAACACAGTTGATCTTCGCGACCACGTGCGGATCGCCTGTTTGCGGTCGGATTCCCGCGCGGCATCGGCTTTTGCCAAGAGATATCCGTCAACAAATGGTCCCTTCCACACCGAACGCCCCACCGTATCGTTCCTTTCCTATTTCTTGCGCCGGCGCCGGAGAATTAAGCGATCCGTCGCCTTGTTGGCCCTGGTACGCTTTCCCTTCGTCGGTTTTCCCCATGGTGTCACCGGGTGCCGGCCGCCGGACGAACGGCCTTCGCCGCCGCCATGGGGGTGATCCACCGGGTTCTTAGCGACGCCGCGCACACGTGGCCGCCGGCCTAGCCACCGCGAACGTCCTGCTTTTCCTAAGTTAATGTTCTGATTGTCCGGGTTGGAAACAGCCCCGATCGTCGCCATGCACTCTGCTCGAACCATCCTTTGTTCTCCGGATGACAACCGCAACAAGGCATAACCCGCATCTTTACCGATGAGTTGGACGTAGGTGCCGGCCGCGCGTGCGATTTGGCCACCTTTTCCAGGCTTCATCTCCACATTGTGAATGATTGTGCCAACCGGAATATTGGTCATCGGCATGGCGTTGCCCGGTTTGATGTCCACGCGGTCGCCGGAAACGACTGTATCGCCGGCTTTCACCCGCTGTGGCGCGAGAAGATATGCGTATTCCCCGTCATCGTATCGCACTAGTGCGATAAACGCGGAGCGATTGGGGTCATACTCCAGCCGTTCTACCTTGCCCACGACATTGAATTTTCGCCGTTTGAAATCAACGCGTCGATACCGGCGCTTGTGCCCACCACCAATACGCCAGTCGGTGATACGGCCCTTGTTGTTACGGCCGCCGCTCTTCGCATGTCCTTCGGTAAGGGACTTGAACGGCTTTCCCTTCCACAGCTCAGCGCGGCTGACCAGAACAAGCTGCCGCTGCGAAGGAGTCGTTGGTTTGTACGTCTTCAATGCCATATCTAAACGCCCGTCGTTACATCGATGCTGTCACCCTCGGCCAAGCATACGATCGCCTTCTTATAATCCGAACGCCGTCCCAACCGGCCCCGAAATCGCTTCAACTTCCCCCGCATGCGAAGTGTGTTAACCGATGTGACTTTGACACCGAATAACTCTTGAACAGCGGCGCGAATTTGCGGCTTGGTCGCCGAAAGGGGTACCCGGAACGTCACCTGATTGTTGGCGCCACCCAACGTAGATTTCTCGGTAACGACCGACCGCTGAATAACGTCGTACATTCGCTCCTTGATCATTGCAGGCGCGCCTCCAACTGCTTCACACCCTCGCGTGTCAGTACCAGCGTGTCACAGCGCAATATGTCGTAAACATTGGCCCCCTGCTGAGGAATTACGTCAAAGCCCACGAGATTAGCGGCGGCACGGGCGAAATTCACATCGACCTCGGGTCCGTCGATAACCAACGCGGATGTCAGTTCGAGGCGGGCGAAAGCTTGCGCCAGCCCTTTGGTCTTCGGCGAGTCGAGCTTTGCGGCGTCAAGCACCCGCAGTTTCCCCTGCGCGCATTTCAATGACAGGGCCATCTTGAGTCCTAGTTTGCGGACCTTTTTCGGCAACCCGAACGCATGACTTCGAAGCACCGGCCCAAAAATTACCGAACCGCCGCGGTACTGAGGTGACCGGCGGCTTCCTTGGCGCGAACGCCCCGTCCCTTTTTGGCGAAATGGCTTTGCCGTAGTCCCGCGAATTTCACCAATGCTCTTGGTTTTATGGGTACCGGCCCGCCGCTTTGCCAACTGCCAGTCCACGACACGGCGAAGAATATCCTGTCTTGCGGTCACGCCGAAAACCGCGTCAGCGAGCTTGATCGACGCTTTCGCGGCCTTTTTCAAGGAAATGACCTCGCACTTCACTGCCATCGCGCCCTCATTTCGCCGTCTCGTCCCCGGCGGCCGCCGCCTCGGAATCCACTTGGGACTCCACTGGAGGCTCCGCTTCAGATTCCGCTTTGGATTCGGGCGCGGCAACTAATCCTGCCGGCGTCGGCGCGTCGGCTGGTCGCACCCGCTTCTTGGCGTCGGAAATCAACAGAAAGCCACCTTTCGCGCCGGGGACCCCGCCCTTGACCATGATCAAACCCCGCGCATCGTCCACCTTGACGACTTGCAAGTTTTGCACGGTGACGCGTGCATTCCCCATGTGCCCAGCCATCTTCTTGCCCTTGAAC
>JAAXGF010000158.1 GCA_012267605.1 Alphaproteobacteria bacterium
CGAAGGTACCGATACGTTGGTCAACGTGGAATTCGTGCAGTTTGCCGACCAAGTAGACGCAATCAATATCATTGAACTACCCGGCGGCGGGATCGGAGACGACACCCTCAACGGTACGGCGGGGACGGACGCCATCAACGGCTTTGACGGCGCCGACAATCTCTCCGGACTGGACGGCGACGATTTTCTCCATGGCGGTAACGGCAACGACCTCGTGCGCGGCGGCGCGGACAATGACACCCTGATCGGCGGCGACGACAACGATACCTTGCTCGGTGGGCAAGGCGTGGATTTTATGACCGGCGCCGCCGGTGCCGACGTCTTCCGCTATGAATCCTTGGCCGATATCGGCATGGCAAACGATGGTCAGGTCGGCTTGCGGTCAAGCGATATGATCATCGACTGGCAACCGGGAGTGGATAAGCTCGAATTTCTCGGTCCCGGCCAGTTTGGCGGAACCCCCGGTCCACTGGTAAACGGCGTGAATTTTTTCACCGTCTCAGATTTCGACGGTACAAACGCACCGGTGGCACCGGGAGTTGAGTATTTCGTCTTCGACCCCAATTCAAACACGGTTTATTACGACGACGACAGCAGCCAACCCGGCTATCAGGTAGGTCCGACTGTTCAAAACGGCGCCGTTGTTTCCGCCGATGATATCGAAATTTTCGAAATTTAGTTGGCCCTGGGTTCGGTGGTATTCATTCCCAGCCCATCGTTCACCCGTATTTTAATAAAGTTTCTTGCGTATAAGTAAATAATACACCATATACTCTAGTGATGAAATTTAGTTTGCTACCGGAAATAGAAAATTAACATTTTCACGCATAATTGGGCTTAGACCGCAAGGTGATGGCCCCATGAAGAAGCTCTTTTATATTAATTTTTATGTAATTGTGACGTTTTGTCTTACGGGGCCCACCCTTGCGGACACTGATCACGGCGTCAATTTGTATTTCAAGGAGGACTACGCCGCAGCGCTCGCGGAATTCAGCGAATGTGCCGCGAATGGTGATGCCGACGCACAATACTGGCTCGGTTTGATGCACGAATCGGGTACCGGCGTTGAACAGGACTATTTGGAGGCACGGAAATGGTACGAGCGTGCCGCGGACCAAGGCGAGGTGGGCGCGCAGTTGCAATTAGCGGAGTTGTACTTTTCCGGCCATGGTACGGAGAAAAATTACGTGCTGGCGCACATGTGGTTCGATATTGCTGCCAAGCAAGGCCTAAAGTTCGCATCGCGAAGCCGGGAACGCGTAGCCCTCGGCATGATCGAGAGTGATATCATCCGAGCACGGCAAATGGCGGGCGCATGGCGACCAAGGATGTCCGGCTATGCAGCAGAGGACGCCTATGCCCGTGCGCGAGAGGCGATGAACAATCCCTTTAGCCTTTGGTCGCTGGAAACCCTATTCTCGGGAGATTGAAGCGAGGTTTCTGACGAGACATCGGAATCTCCGCACCCTAAACCCGGGTTCGGGTGAGGATTGAATCCGTTCTCCAATTCGCCTAGGTTGCGTTGCGTCATCCCAGCGAGTGAAGGCTGTTATGCGAAGATCTCCGGCTGGTTTCTTGGGAGAGTTCGCCCTGGTTATCATGTTGGCCACGCAGCCGGCGTACGCTGACGATTTCACCGACGTTATCGACGAGGCCCTGGAGGCATATTCGGATGGCGATCTGGCCGGTGCCAGGAACAGCCTTGATTATGCGCGCCAGCTCCTTGATCAGAAGAAAACCAGCACCCTGAAGTCATTCTTTCCTGCGCCGCTTCCTGGTTGGAAGGTCCAGGAGACGCGCGGCGATCGGGCCGGCGCGGTGGCGATGCTTGGCGGGGCATACGCCGGCGCCCATTACTCTGACGGGTCGCAGGAGGTCGAGATTTCGCTGATCGCCGACACGCCGATGATGCAGCAGCTGGACATGATAATGTCGCATCCGCTATTAGGGCAGCCCGGTGCCAGGATGATTCGCATTCAACGGCAAAACGGCTATGTGACCAGTGACTCGAAGGTGATATTTCTCGTGAACAACCGCTACCTTGTTACCTTCGAGGGAAATGCCGACGAGGACACGAAGATCGCTTACGCTGAGAGCTTCGACTTCCAGGGTTTGGCCAACGCACCGTGAGTTGTCACCCCGGCTATTCGCGAGACGCGGGGGTAATCTCCACGGATATACGTTCGCCGCCGCGTTCGACAACCATCCGGGCGGGCTCACCGATTTTCAGTGCATCAAGTGCGTAACTGTAGTCGTGAATGGTTTCGATCTCGCGGCCAGTGAGTTCGACAATTATGTCGCCGCCTTCGATACCGGCGGCCTCCGCCGGCCCGCCCTTGACCACTCCGGGTAGTCGCACGCCGGTAACACCTTCGGCCACGTAATCGGGTACCGTGCCGAGATAGACACGGGAAGTGCGCCGGGGGCGGTTGACCGGCGCGTCCTCGGCCCGGATATAGTCGGGCGGTTCCGCGCGCAGCGCCAAGGCGCGGGTCAATAATCCCATTAGTCGGGCAATCTTGGCGGCGTCCGGATAGTTAAGTTTGTCCGCGGTATCACGCGGCGTGTGGTAATCGGGGTGAGCGCCGGTAAAGGCGTTCAGAATGGGAACGCCCCGCAGGTAAAACACGGTTGCGTCGGTCGGAAGATAGCTTGAGGTAACTGGCGTGATCGCGAGGCCCACGGGCGCGTTGCGGCGCTCAATTTCGCTCCGCCAAATCGAACTTCAGCCAAGCCCCTGTAAAGCTACAGACGTATCGAGCCTGCCAATCATGTCCATGTTGAGATAAGCAATCACGCCAGGCCGCAGGGAGGCCGGCGTATCTCCGCCGGCACCTAGGGCGCGCACGAAGTGGGTAGAACCCAACATCCCCAGTTCCTCTCCTGACCAGGCGGCGAAGAGAATGTCGTGAACCGGTTGGAACTTACCACGCCGCTGTTGATCCACCAAATACTCGGCGGTTTCGATGAGCGCGGCGACGCCCGAGGCATTGTCGTCGGCACCAAAGTGGATGCGACCGGCCTCGTCCGCGCGGGCCAGGGAATCGCCGCCGATTCCGTAGCCGAGATGATCGAGATGCGCGCCCACGATCACTGTCGTGTCCTTGGGCTCGGACCCGGCCATGAGGCGGCCAAGCACGTTGCGGCCGCGTCGTTTTTCTTGGGCGGTGTCGATGTTCGCCGCCAAGGTCAAACCGGGAATGGTAAAACCGGGCACTGCATCACCTCGGTCAAGCGCGTTCTGAAGATCAGCCAATGATTTTCCCGCAGGTGCCAGAAGATCCTCGGCGAAGTCGTCGCCGACTGTAATTCCGGCGACGTTCGCTGCCGCCGTCCCAGGCCCCGCCAGCAAAGGTACGAGCTGTTCGTCAACTCGTGAGTTGGGACCACTGACGACGATCACGCCGAGCGCGCCTCGATCGCGGGCGGCTATGGCCTTAAAGCGGAGGTTAGCGTACCGGAAGGTGCTGGCGGATTTCTTGCGATATGTCTTCCGGCAGATAGCGCAGTACCAGGACCCATTTGCCTCTGACATCCAAATCGCCGTACGAATCATACGCCGCTATTCCTTCGGATTCGGGAGCGACGATGCCATAGCCCGCGAAAACGACTTCCGTCTCGTCGACCGCACCGACCCGCGAAAACGCCAAGGGACGCCAATCCTGGTTGAGTACTGATGCATTGGTGCGGCCGGTGCCGCCAAGTAGAAGCCGATTGTCTGTGCCCAAACGGGCGCCGGCGGTAAATTCAAACTCCTGGAAATAGCCGGATTCCAACGGCGCCAAACCGACGGCGGCGAAGGCATCGGCCACGTACGCAGTAGCCAGGCGCTCGCCTTCGGTTCCCGTCAGTCGCCCAGCCATCGGCTCCGACGCCAAATTCGTCACATGGGCCTTAATGTCGCGGGGGGAGATTTCGGCCTCGGTAGCTGCCACCGCAACCCCTGATTCAGTCGTATCATCCAAACCCGTGCCCGAGACCAATCCAAGTAAGGCCATAGCCCGGTCGTGATGCCAATCAGCAAGAAAAATTTGCGCCGATTTATCGGCCGTGCGTGAACTCGTCCACGAAAGAGTCCGACCATCGGGAGAAAACGTAGGCAGCCCATCGAAACCCTCGGTGTCTGTGACACGTACTGGTTCCGACCGCCCATCCGCATCGACTAGATAGAGTTCGAAATTGGCGAAACCTTGGAGATTGGTCGCGAAGATGGCATACGCGCCGGAGGGATGAAAGAAAGGCGCCCATGACATCACGCCGAGCCGGGTAAGCTGTTTTTCTCCACCGCCTTCGGTGTCCATGGTGAATACCTCTGCCGTCACTCCGTCCTCCGAAAAACGCCGCCAAATAATCTTCTTGCCATCAGCGCTGAAGAACGGCCCGCCGTCGTAACCCCGCGCCGTGGTCAGCCGCTGCAGTTCACTGCCGTCGGCGCGCATCAGATAGATATCCATCATGAAGGATTTATCGGTCTCGAAGAGTTTCTCGTCTTCGGTCGAAAGAGGTTCCGAATAGGCATGCCGGTTCGAGGCAAAGGCGATCCATTCACCGTCGGGTGACCATGAACCCTCCGCGTCGTAACCTAGCGCGTTCGTCAAGTTGTGGGGCATTCCCCCAGAAACAGCTGAATCGAAAATGTCGTAGTGCTCGTCAAAGCTCCACGAATAGCGCCGCGCCTTGCCAGCGGCGCGCAACGCCAATTCCTCCTCCTGCTTGTCCAGCGCCGCGGGGTCCTCATGAGTCGACGCGTATAGAACCCGTTCTCCATTCGGATGGATCCAGGCGCATGTGGTTTTTCCTGTGCCGGGCGAGATACGCTGCGTGTCGCCTGTCTCAAGGTCAAGAAGATAAATTTGATAAAACGGATTTCCCGGTTCGCGTTCGCTTTGGAACACGATTTGTGCGCCGTCGCTGCTGAAATAGCCTTCGCCCGAGCGTCGCCCGTCAAATGTTAGTTGACGAATGTTCGACAGCAGCTGCGCCTCGTTTGCAACCGCCGGCGCGTGGGCCCATACCAAGACGGCGCAGACAATGGCCGAGCCGTACGCTGCCGTTCCCCACCATGCGACCACGTGCCATAGCGACTTAGCTGCGCCCCTCACTGCGGCAAAGTCCTGGCTACTCGAAAGCCGCTAACCTTATCTCGAACATCCTGGTCGTCGCGGATACGCAAGGCGGCGCGAACGTGGTCGGGCTCGCTATTCCAGGCCCCACCGCGCATTACCCGGAAATAGCAGTCGCCCGTGTCAGCGATGATACCCTCGCAGGTATCGTGCCAACATCCGTCGACCCATTCCCAAACATTTCCCAGTATGTCGTGGACGCCAAACCCGTTGGGCTGGAAACTGCCAACAGGAGCGGTATGCGCAAAGCCGTCGTCGCAATCGTGGTGATCATATGCCATGCCAATCGATTCCTTGGTTGTACGGTCGAAAACAGCGGCAAAAGAACAGGCGTCGTAGGCTTCGTCTCCCCAGAAGCGAGTGGCAGTGGTGCCAGCGCGCGCCACATATTCCCACTCCTGCTCGCTGGGAATTCGATAATCTGCACCGGTTTCTCGGCTCAACCAGCCGGCGTAGGCCACCGCGTCTAGCCAGCTGACGTTGATAACCGGCCTGTCTCCATCGCCCCACCCCTCGTCATTGGGTTCATATTTGCAGCCGCCGCAGTCCACGCAAGCACCCCACTGATCAAAAGTGACCTCATGGACACCGATCGCGAAGGGTTCCTCGATTGTTACCAGATGTTCCTCGCATTCAAACTTGTAGCGCCCCACCTCATCCTTGGGCGATCCCATGGTGAACTTGCCCGGGGGTATCACTACCATTTGTGGACAATGGTCGCACTCGCGGAACACGGAACCAGGCTCGTCTGGCACGTCAATCGGCTTTTTATCAAAAAACGGGAATTGCGCGATGCGAATTGGTGCATCTTGGGCGCTTGCTTCCAGGTTCTCGCCGACAGCGAAATAAAGCGGAAAGCAATTCACAAACAATGCGAGGGGTAACCTTAGAAACCGCATGGCCGTAGAAACTTCGTCGGGATAATTTGATCTGGGCCACGCATTCTAATCAGGCTTGCGTGCCATGAAAACCTCGCGGCGGTAGCGGAACGCCGGTGGCGGCGCCTTGGACTCGCAATCCGCGCGGGCGCGGATTTCTGCGTTGTATGGCGAAAGAGAACAAACTGGATCGGCGTTGTTTGCGTTGCCTGTCAAAGCAAACGCCTGACAGCGACACCCGCCCCAATCCACTTTCCGGTTGGCGCAACCACGGCACGGTGTCCTCATCCAGGCGGTTCCGCGAAATCGCTGGAAGGCGTCGCTATTGCGCCAAATGTCGGCCAATGGCCGGTGACCAATCGTTTCAAATTGAAGTCCCGGCAAGCTCTCCGCGGCGTGACAAGGTAGGACCTTACCGGCGGGTGTCACCGCGATGAAGCGGCGCCCCCAGCCGCCCATGCACGGTTTGGGGCGCTCGGCATGGTAATCGGGAACCACATGATCGATTTCCATTTTTCCCTTCAGCCGAACCCTTGCCATCGCGACGATATCCACGGCAGAGGCGAGTTGGTCAGCATTGGGCATCAAGGCCGCGCGGTTTTCCAGGGCCCAGCCATGGTACTGGGCATGGGCAACCTCAAGCCGGTCGGCACCGAGATTCAGTGCCAGCTCAATAATGTCCTCTAGATGGGCGAGATTCTGCCTGTGGACGACCACATTGACCGTCAGTGCGACACCGAGTTGCCGAAACCGTTCGGCGACCCGAAGTTTGCGAACGAAACACCCCTCGAGACCCGCGATTCGGTCGGCGTTTCGCAATTCGGCATCCTGAAAACTAAGCTGTACATGGTCGAGCCCAGCCGACCCGAGCCGCGCAACGCGCGATTCGCCGAGCCCAATACCCGAAGTGATCAAGTTGGTATACAGCCCGATGTCGGCCGCGTGCGCGACAAGTTCCTCAAGGTCGGCGCGCGCGGCAGGTTCACCACCGGAGAAATGCACGTGGAGCACGCCGAGATCGACCGCTTCGTCTAGAAGCCGCCGCCACGCCACACCCGGCAACTCGTCATGCTTTCGCGTCAAGTTCATGGGATTGGAACAGTAGGGGCAGCGTAACGGGCAGCGATGGGTCAGCTCAGCCAATAGGGCCATAGGCCGGGCCAACGTCATGGCTCGATGAATCCCTTGTCAGCTAATCCCTGTAAAAGCTCTTTAACCTCACTGCGGATATCCGACGAGGGCACCGAATAAGCGCCGGCGAGCTGATCGGCGATCGCGGCCACCGAAGTTTCCCCGTCGCACCGGCGCAAGATATCTGCGGCCGACCCGTTGGGCAGCAACACGCGCTCGGGCACGAGCAGCACCCAACGTTCGCGAACCGAATCGAACCGCAGTTTCACGTGATGCGGTAAGCGGGGCCGCGACGTTTCCGCGACGCGCCATGTCATGGCGGAGTTTGTGGCATGAAGGCCCCCGGGGGGACCTGACCGGGCATAACGTAAGCGTAATACAGAGCATCGAGCATCGCCCAAAGAACGCTGCACTTGAAGCGCAGAGCCGCGACGACCGCATCTTGGCAGTTTCGCGTCTTTGCGTACCGTTTGACATAGGCCAATGCGAAGGCCGCGTCACGCCGTGCCTGGGGTGGCCGAGCTTCAAAGTACGCCAGTGACTCGGGTGGCACGAAAGCATAGTGGGCCAGCATCCCGCTTACCCGTTGGGAAATGATTTCCGGAGCGAATAGTTCGGTCAATGACGATGCTACCGCCTCGACGAGTGGCCGTTCGCGCACAAAGCGAACGTAGGCATCCACTGCGAACCGAGTCGCTGGCAAAACAGCCCCTGCCGACGTCACCAGGTCCCGATCCAAGTCCAGACCGTCGGTTAGAGCCAGCCAACGTTCGTATCCACCTATTTCGCCCAGGTCGCCGTCGTGGTCGGCAAGCCGCCGGCGCCAGGCGCGGCGGAATTCAGGGTCCTCGGAACGCGCAATCAGCGTCGCGTCCTTAACGGGAATTTGCGACTGGTAATAAGCTCGGTTGAGCGCCCAGGCCTGAACCTGAAACAGGTCCAACCGGCCGCCGTGAAGAAGCTGATGAAATGGATGGCGGTGATGATATTCCTCGGCCCCGACCGCGCGCAGCCGCTTCTCAAGCTCCGTGCCGCTCCAAGCCCTGGTGGCCACGCCTCCGTCCTCCCAACTCCGGTGCCGAATCTCGGGCAGCCTCGCGTATTGCCGAATACCCGTCGGGCGCGAGCTCTGCGCAAGCGTAGGCGTTAATCTCCATGCCCACCTCGATTTCGCGTATCTCGGGCTTTGTCCATTTGGTTGTTTTCATGGCTCGATCCTCGACGGTCAACCAACGGCTTTCTTGATATCGTAGCCGCAAATGTCAATCTAGCATATGACCGTGAAGTGACGCCATCCTGATCGATATACTCGACACGAAGAAGGGACGGATCGACCGACAGAGTGATTATCCGCGCCGTGCGTTGAACAATGGTCGATCGGGTGAGTAACCCCAAACCGCGATGGCAAAGAAGACAGCCATGAACGCCAAAAGAACGGCCAGCGACTCGCCATCTATTCGGCCATAGAGGGCGAAGCGAATCGCTTCCACGGCGTGGGTGAATGGATTTGACGCGCATATTCGATGGAGTGCGGTACTTGATTCGGCGATCTTCGCCAATGGATAGAGGGCGGACGACGCGAAGAAGATAGGGAAAATGACGAAGTTCATTACGCCTGCGAAATTTTCGATTCGGGAAACCACTACGGACAACGCTAGGCCCAGTGCGCCGAATGTCAGCCCGCAAACGAGAAGCACGGGCAATACCAGCAGGTAACCCAAGGGGGGCGGCTCTATCGCCCACAGCCGCGCGGCCAGCAAAAATACAAGAACGAGTAAGATCGATACCACGGTTCCGGCGACTAATTTACAAGCAAGCAGAAACCAACGGGGATGGGGTGAGATGAGTAGAATTTTCATGGTGCCCATTTCGCGGTCGTAAACCAACGACAACGAGCTCTGCAGCCCATTGAACAGTTGGATCATGGCCACCAGTCCGGGCACAATATAGACTTCGTACGCTACCGCCGCCGGGTAGGGAGGCACATTGGTGAGACCGACGGTGGCACGAAATCCAGCAGCGAAAATCGCCAACCACAACAGAGGGCGGACAATCGACGCCATCAGTCGCGCTCGCTGACCAATGAACCGCGACACTTCGCGCGAAACAATCGCGGCCATGCAGCGCAGGCGCGCTGCCACCTCGGGTGATGGATTTACGGGTTCGCCTCTCGCCATCGGCTCTTATGACGTCAGTGCAGAGAAAGCAGCGCGAAGGGACCCACGACCTGTTCGTTTAATTACATCACCAACCTTACCCGTCGCCAGCTGTCGGCCTTCGTGTAACACGACCAGCCTGTGGCTCACATGTACCTCATCAACCGCGTGGGTCGCCCAAAGTACTGCTAAACCGTCGTGCCGGCACATTCGGCGAAGGTTGTTACCGAGAGCTCTTCGGCTAGGGACGTCGAGGCCTGCCGTGGCTTCATCCATCATCACCAGCGAGGGCCGGTGCAGCAGTGCCCGAGCTACCTCGGCGCGGCGGCGGATTCCGAAACTCAAATCGCGCACCTTGCGATCGGCGTACCGAGCCAATCCATGGCTCACCAAGTCAGCTTCAACTCTCGCTTTTGCAAACGCCCGCGAAAGGCCATGCAGAGCAGCATGGTGGCCCAGGTTTTGAGCCATAGTCATGTCGAGATCAAGGGTTGGCTCTTGAAACACCACGCCGATTTTCGCCATTGCCCGTGCCGGCCACACTATGGGATCGACTCCGCAAATTCGTACGCGGCCTCGCCATGGGCCAGCAAGACGAATCAAGCACGATATGAGGGTCGTCTTGCCGGCGCCGTTCAAACCGAGCAACGCGGTAAATCCGCCCGGTTGGACGACAAATCCGATGTCGTCCAGCGATGGGTGACCACCGTAGGCATGGCCGAGCCCCTCGACGAGCAGGGCCGGGTTAATTCGCGGAGCTCGCTTCTCGTTCAAAGGAATTTGACGAACTCGGAAAGGATTTCGAGGGCAACAGAAATGCCTACCGCCACCTTGGCAAGACGGGACCAAACGATGGGCCCCGTGTAATTATCGGCGCTCCGCCAAATCGCTACATAGGTGATAACGGCGTAACCAAACACAGCATACCCATAGAGAACGATGGGGACTCTTTGCGCATCGGTAATCGTTTCGTTGTATCCGGCGAAATACATAAAGAATAATGGCAGCAAAAATAAGAAACGGAAGAGGACACCGTAGATCCAAAACGTCTTGACAAGCGGCACCCGGCCCAACACGAACGCGTTCACGAATTCCATTGTGTACTCGGCGAATCTTAGGTGAAGCAGTAGATTGAAGCATAGAATACCATGGTCATAGAAAGGGGCGCGCGCAAAACCCTGTACATCGTGGCCAACCGATGGCACATGGGCGGGGAGAGGAGTTTCTCGTGGAGGAAACAAACGCGAAGCTCGGATCGGTAACCACTGGCGACAGCGACGGTCTTCTGGTGCTTACCGTTGGCGGCTGCTGGAACATCGGCGGTGCCGAGAAGCTCGAATCGTCGCTCGGCGCGGTCACGCCCCGCCCGGGCCAATCAGTGCGCCTCGACCTCGAACCACTGGAATCGATCGACACGGCAGTCGCCCTCGTTCTTCGCAAGACGATCAAGCGACTGGAAAGCAAGGGTCACACAACTGAGCTGGTTGGCGCACGACCAGCGCACGCCGCCTTTATCGATCTCGTCTCCACAAACGATCGACCCACCGTCTGTCATCCGCCGAAGGAGAACCCGGTCACCGCGGTAATTGAACACGTCGGTAGCGGCACCTACGGCGCCTTACAGGAAGCACGTAACGTCATCGGTTTTCTCGGCATGACGCTAATGGCGATCGCCCGCTGCATCGTCCATCCCAGCCGTATCCGTTGGACATCCCTCATCAGCCATATCGAACATTCGGGGCTAAACGCCTTGCCGATCGTTGGGTTGTTGTCCTTTCTCATCGGTATCGTAATGGCCTACCAAGGGGCCGACCAACTTCGCCGCTTTGGTTCCGAAATTTTTGTCGTCAATTTGATCGGCATATCCATGTTGCGTGAGCTTGGAACCCTGCTCACGGCGATCCTGGTCGCTGGACGATCGGGCAGCGCGTACACCGCGCAGATCGGTTCCATGACGGCCCACGAGGAAGTGGACGCAATGCGAACGCTCGGATTGTCTCCCATGGAGGTTCTGGTCGTTCCGCGGGTTATCGCGCTTGTCGTGGCGCTACCCATATTGGCCTTTTTCGCCAGTATGGTGGGCTTGCTCGGTGGCGGCATCATGGCTTGGGTGGAACTCGGGATCCGGCCAGCGTTATTTATCGACCGGCTTTCCTCGGCGCTAACCATGTCGACATTCATCGTCGGCATGGTCAAGGCCCCGCGGTATTCGCCTTCATTATTGCCATGGTGGGTTGCTACGAAGGCTTTCGGGTTACAGGTAGTGCAGAAAGCGTTGGCCGGTTGACGACCCTGTCGGTCGTCGAATCCATCTTCCTGGTAATCGCTGCAGACGCCATATTTTCCGCATTTTTCGCATACTTGGGGGTGTAGCCAGGATGACCGACGAAACGCCTGTCATCCGCATTCGGGGACTCGAAACTAGGTTTGGTGCGCAGGTCGTGCACCACAACCTCGACCTCGACGTTATGCGCGGTGAGGTCCTGGGCGTCGTCGGTGGTTCCGGTACTGGGAAATCGGTGCTGCTACGTACGATCGTCGGGTTGATAAAGCCGCGGAGCGGTAAAATTGAAGTGTTCGGACAAGAAATGGCGCAACTCGATCAAATGGGGCGGCGTGCCGTTGAATCTCGCTGGGGCGTGCTATTTCAGGACGGTGCGCTGTTCAGCTCACTCACTGTCGCGCAAAATATTGAAGTTCCGCTGGCCGAGTATACGGACTTATCAGCCGACACTATGGACAGGTTGGCCGCAGTAAAGATTAGTCTGGTCGGCCTTCCAGCGGACGCCGGCGACAAGTACCCCTCGGAACTTTCGGGTGGCATGCGCAAACGCGCCGGTTTAGCCCGTGCCCTAGCCATGGATCCAGAGATGGTTTTTCTCGACGAACCTACCGCCGGACTTGACCCAATCGGTGCGGCAGACTTCGACAAACTCATCCGAAGACTCCAGAAAAGCCTGGGTCTGACGGTTTTTATGGTCACGCACGACCTGGACAGCTTATGGGCAATCTGCGACCGTATAGCTGTCTTGGCGGAAAAGCGTGTGTTGGTGGTGGGAACGATGGATACGATGCTGCGGCACGATCATCCGTGGGTGCATGAATATTTTCATGGACCCCGAGCACGCGCGGCGACGGGAAATTGAAATGGAACCGCGCGCCAATCACTTCGCTGTCGGTCTTTTGGTCATCGCCGCCGTCGCCGGCGGGATCTATTTCACTATCTGGTTGGCAAAATCAGACATAGAAAAACAGTACACGTTTTACCGCATCAACTTCGAAGGTTCGGTAACCGGGCTGAGCAAAGCTGGAAGCGTACGCTATCGCGGTGTGCCGGTCGGTGAGGTGGTCGATATCATGATCGACCCGGACAACAGCGAGCGAATTCGCGTCACCATCCGTGTTGACTCCGCGACACCCATCAAGACCGATGCGTTCGCTTCTCTGGAGCTGCAGGGAATAACCGGCATCCGCTATGTGGAGATCAAGGGCGGCAGCCGTGACAGCCCCCTGCTAAAGCCAGAGCCAGGTGAAGAGATTGCTGTCATCAAGTCAACAGTCTAGACGTTAGAAGCCTTGTTCAAGGACATCCCGACACTGATCGTTCGTCTAGCCGTCTTGGTGGACCGCGCCAGCCTGCTGTTGAGCGACCGGAACATTACCGCCGCGGAAAATATATTGCAGGATTTGGGAGCCATCGTCGGTGCCGTGGCGGGACACCGCGAAAAAATTGACAACGTTGTCGTCGACGCCGCGCAAGCTATCGAGGAAGCGCGCAAGACGGCGGAGACGATACACGAGTTGGCGGAGAGCATGAGCGAAGAGATTCAGTCGCTGACGAAGAAAGCTGACGGAACACTGGATTCGGCGACTGCCGCGTTTGATGGCGCATCCACCACTTTATCGGCAGCTGCGGCAACGCTGGAGTCAGTCGATGATTCGTCCGGTGCCCTGTTCGCCGAAATTCAGTCGACACTAGGCGACGTCCGCAAGACCACGGTGGCCCTCGGAAATACCGCCGAACAGTTAACCCTCTTGATCGTCGAAAATCGCGCGCCAATTCACGACTTCACTGCCGACGGCTTGTACGAGTTCACCCGGTTCTTGGTGGAAACACGTGCCCTCGTCGCCAGTCTGACACGTATCGCTACGGAGCTGGAATCCGACCCGGCGCGATTCCTGTTCGGCGATTCAGAAGCCGGATATCGTCCAGAATGAAGGTTAGATCACCAAACCGCGATTGGGGGCGTATGGCGCGAACCTTGGTATTCGCGTCATTGCTCATCTCGGCATGTGCCCCGCTTCCCGGCCAGGGTGAGCCCCCTCAACTCTTTACCCTAACGCCCAAGAGCACTTTTCCAGAAGACCTGCCTTCGGTGAACTGGCAACTGTTGGTCGAGGTGCCAGTCGCAGGCGATAGTTTGAACACCGACCGCATCGCGCTCCAGGAATCACCGCTAACCTTGGACTACTACGCCAAGGCGAGATGGACCAACGCGCGCCCATCATGTTGCAACGGCTAATTGTCGAATCCTTCGAGAATACCCAGAGAATGGTCGCCGTGGGCCGCCAGGCCATCGATTTACGGGCAGACTTCATCCTCAAGACCGAGCTGCGTGAATTCCAGGCCCAAATCGATGACGACGGTATCCCCCACGTACGCGTGAGGATAATTGCGAAACTCGTCAAAATGCCCGAGCGAAGAATTGTCGCCAACCACTCGGTGGAAAAAGAAATGGTTGCCGAAGGGCAAAATATAACAGCCGTCATCGAAACGTTCGACGATGCGACCGGAAAGGTCATCAAGAAGCTTACCGTTTGGGCTATCCGCGCCCTGTTCTGGCAATCGTAGTGAATTCGGCGCCGTCCCAGTCAAGCATTCACAGAGTCGCGTAACGATGACTGAATTTTTTCGGGACCTTGACCCGGACTGGAATTTCCGCCGATGAGTCGAGTTTTTCATCGAGACGCTCGGGCGAACCTACCTGTCGCGGTTGCCGGCGAGGGCGTCTACTTGTTTGACGAAGGCGGAAAACGCTACCTCGATGCATCCGGCGGCGCGGCCGTTTCGTGCCTTGGGCACGGCGACGCGGACGTGCGGGCAGCCATCGTCGAGCAAGTGCAGACCTTGGCGTACGCGCATACGGGGTTCTTTACCACCCACGTCTTGGAGGAACTTGCCGATACGCTGGTCGCAGGAGCACCGACCGGATTGGAAAAAGCTTATGTTGTCGGGGGAGGCTCGGAGGGAATTGAAGCAGCTATAAAGATGGCGCGGCAATTTTTTGTCGAAGTCGGCCAGCCGACGCGCCAGCGCTTCGTGGCTCGGCTACAAAGTTACCACGGCAGCACCCTAGGCGCCCTATCGGTGGGCGGTAATATCGCCCGGCGCCAACTTTACCAACCGTTGTTGGCGTCGGCCCGGCACATATCGCCTTGTTATGCGTACCGTGGCCAAAGTCCCGGCGAAAGCGAAGAAGAATATGGCCACCGGGTCGCCGACGAACTGGAATCCGTCATCGAGGAATCCGGCCCCGAAACGATCATCGCCTTTGTGGCAGAGCCGGTGGTTGGGGCGAGCTTGGGGGCGGTACCCGCAGTACCCGGATATTTCAAACGTGTACGCGAAATTTGCCATCGCCATGGTGTACTACTCGTCCTCGACGAAGTGATGTGCGGAATGGGGCGAACCGGTAGCTTGCACGCCTGCGAACAGGATGGTGTCGCGCCGGACATGCTGGTCGTCGCTAAGGGACTCGGTGCCGGCTATCAACCGATCGGCGCCGTGCTGGTGCGCGGCGACATATTTCAAACCATTCGCGACGGCAGCGGAGCCTTTCAGCATGGCCATACCTACATGGGCCACGCCACGGCCTGCGCGGCATCCTTGGCCGTGCAGAAAGCGATCAAAAAGCGGGACCTGTTGGACAATGTCCGTAGCCAAGGAAAGCATTTGCGCGCGCTTCTCGATCAACGGCTAGGCCAACATCCGCACGTGGGTGATATTCGTGGCCGTGGCCTCTTCGTCGGCGTTGAGCTGGTATCCGATCGTGCCACCAAGGAACCCTTTGATGCCGCTCTCCGACTGCACGCACGAATCAAGGCAGCAGCAATGGACAAAGGGCTTATCTGCTACCCCATGGGTGGGTGTGTAGACGGTACGTCGGGTGACCACGTCATCCTGGCGCCCCCCTTTATCGTCACCGCTGCGGAAGTCGCTGACATCGTCGATCGCTTCAGCGACGCGTTGGACAAAGCTTTGGACAACATCGCCCCGTGACCAATGCTGGAAAATCAATCTTTCCGCCGCTTATCCTGGCGGTGGCGCCCAACGGCGTACGCAAAACCAAACGGGACCATGAAAATCTACCGGTCACTGCCGCAGAAATAGCCAACGCCGCGGCGACCTGCCGAGACGCCGGTGCGGCGATGATCCATCTTCACGTTCGCAACCGCGATGGGGGTCATTGCCTCGACGTCAGCGCTTACCGTGACGCTATTGACGCGATCCGCCGCACCGCGGGGAGCCAAATGATTATTCAGCCCACTAGCGAATCCGGCGGTATTTACGAGCCTGCACAACAAATGGCAATGGTGCGCGAGCTGCGGCCCGAAACCGTTTCGCTGGCGTTACGGGAGATCATGCCTGATGCCACCCACGAGCCCGACGGCGCCGTGTTCTTTGGCTGGCTGCGAAAAGCGAGAATCACGCCACAATACATCCTGTACACGCCGGATGAAGTAACGCGATACCACGATCTTGTCCGCCGCGGCATCATCCCCGGAGACCGTCATTACCTGTTGTACGTCATTGGCCGCTACGACAGCGAACCGGATCCCGAAAAGCTGGAGGACTTTCTTCGGTCGGACGATAGCCCACGCCCATGGATGGTATGTGCTTTCGGCGCCGCCGAGGCAGCGATTGTGTCGGCGGCGGCGGCGGCGGGCGGCCATGCCCGCGTCGGCTTCGAGAACAACTTGCGATTGAGCGATGGAACAACAGCCCCTGATAATGCGGCGCTGGTCCAACAGGCGCGCGCTTCTTGCCAAATGATCGGAAGGCCAGTGGCTTCCACCGATGAAGCGCGAGCAACGCTGTTAGCGGACTAGCCGTCGTAGTTGGAAAGAAAATTAGATTAGGCAGAGCATACCGTATGCTGCTGGTTAAGTTGCCGTATGAGCAGTGTTTGGGATAGCGCGATTTGACCGAGACCAGCTAAGGAAAGACATTCAGGCTTACATTTTCGAGCTTGGTGATTCGAACCATAAGACGAGAAACTGTCGCCTCTGATTTAGGGATCTTCCGTCAGATAATAGAATCTTCATCATGGATGCCGACTATGTCGCACGCAGGTACGGCCCTCAAAAAAATTGTTGACGTCAAGTATGATGGAAATTCGAGATTTGCTGGCGGAAGATGGCCGGAGGAATTTAGCGGTCATCCACCCGGATAACTCGCTGCGGGAAGCCGCCCGCATAATGAACTCGCACAAAATCGGTTCTTTGGTCGTATGCAGCGAACAACGAAAAATCGTTGGAATTATTTCTGAAAGAGACCTCCTGCGGGCAATCCCGGGTTTCGACAAAGGTCTCTTTGAAAAGCGGGTGAGCGAGGTTATGACACGGTCGGTCATTACCTGTTCGCCTGACGAAAACGTTGTCGAGATTCTCTCCCTCATGAGAAAAAATGTAATTCGCCATATACCGGTCCTTGATAGCGGCGAATTGGTTGGAATCGTCAGTATCCGTGAACTCACCGGGGCGTACGAATTGCTTCAAGTCGAAGCGAATACGGACGTGCTGACCGGCCTATCCAACCGTCGATCGTTATTGAGGGTCTTGGAGTCTGAATTGGGGCGCGCCAACCGATTCGGCCATCCACTGTCTGTCGCAATGATCGATGTCGACCACTTCAAACACATCAACGACACTTTCGGTCACCAAGCTGGGGACAAGGTGTTGTGCGCATTGGCCAAGTTTCTGGTTCAGGAGCTCCGCGGAATAGACAAAGTTGGCCGCTTGGGTGGAGAGGAGTTCATCGCCATTTTTCCTGAAACTGACATCCGTGGAGCGGAACTCGTTTGCGACCGCCTGCTCGATACGATCAGGGCAACGAAGGTCGACCTGGGTGTTGCGAAGGTCTCTTTCACGGTGAGCATCGGCTTAACGGAAGTAAACGCGGCGAGGAAAGGTCCCCTCGGCATTCTAAAGCGGGCCGATGAGCTCATGTACGAGGCTAAGGTTCGAGGGCGAAATCGCGTTCAGGTAGATGCGCGTCAAGTCTTGGATTTGACTCAGCAGTTTAAGGCTCAGGGTTGATCTGGCCGACCTATTGAATTTCGTCCGACAGTTATTTCCTCCGTTTCAAAAGGGTCAAATTGCTCGGCGCTCTGGGTTACCAATTCTTAGACCGCTGCTTCCGCCTCACGCAGATTTCGATTTAATCGTTCAGTGTGCGAAGTTAGGCAATCCAGTCAGATCAATTCTGCATAGTCCCCCTATCTGCAATGCGATGCCAATATTTCGAGCCTAGACGGGAAAAACCGGCAACGATCAGGAAATCAATCCGAGCCGTTGTGCGATGATTACTGCTTGGGTTCGGTTGGCGGCTCCCAGCTTTTGACGCAAATTCCGAACATGAACTTTGGTCGTACCAGGTCCGATGCCAAGTTGTCTCGCAATGTCATCGTTCCTATAACCTTGTGAAAGAAGCTTCAGCACATCGCGCTCACGGTTCGTCAGGCGGTTGGCGGCGGGTTCCGGTGCCCTTTTCTCGTCAACCTCGGCGCCTTCTTTTCTATTCAATGCCCGATCGGGTTGGCCGGCATCATCGCCGGTGAAAAAGGCTTGCCCTATAGTCGTCTCGAACAAAGCCCGATCTACATATCGCGGGATGCAGCCGTCCGCGCCACTCTCCAAAATCGAAGCGATTCGCTTGGGACTCGCGAAATCGACAACCGATACGAATTTCGCACCATGGAACCGCTGCTTTGCCTTCGCGACGTTAAAGCTGCCTTCTCCCTCTAAAGAATCGATATCGATCAATACAAAGTCGACGTCGCTGAATCGAACGCTATCAAGCTCCGCATCCAAGTTCTTGAACGCGTTTATCATGCAGTCGGGCCACATTTCCGCCAAAATGGACTTCATGCCCGTTCGGGTAAATAAATCTGTGCTAACAACCACTGCACGTGACGGCATAATTCAAACCAACTCTATTAGAAAATATTCAACCCCGACGTCACGCGCATGTGGGAAATTCTTCCATATGGAGAATATACGTCTATATTCTAGGTGCCCCCGCCTTCAGAACAATCCGGACGTCTACGTCAGTAAAAATACTCAATGTCGCGGTATTTTTTGGTCAGATGGGCGTCGCGAACACTAACTCAAAACTAACAGCGCAGGAATTGCTTAACGCCGAAACGATGGCGTATCGCCAAATTAAGAAACGAGGAATTTCGCGTTCAGGAGAGAGACGTTTGATCGGGTATTTCGCAAGTGCCGCTGCACATGGTTTCATAAATATTTTCGGGGGAGCGGGGAGAAGCAAAGGGATTGCGTAAGGCCCCACTTCGGTTTCGCATTTTGGCGCGGTTTGAGCCCGTGTATAGCTCCCACGAATAGAGTGAGCTTCCGCAATCACATAGTCGTGGTCGCCCCGAATTCGTGCAAAACCTTGCAAGGCTCGATATAGGCGGACATTGCATCAGCGTGAGTCAAAACCGCGCGCGCGTAGTATCCACCTACCGCCCTTCACGCCAAGCCCAATCACAGGCCACGCCTGTTGACGTCGCGATTTCCCGATGTTATTTAGGCGAAAGGCCCATTGTTGGGGGATTCCTCAACATGAAAAAATCCATTGCGGCAGGCGCTATACTTCTAATTGCGCTGGCCGCGCCCGCGCCAAACGCTTTTGCGGATTAGAACTTCATCACAATCGGGACCGGCGGTGTCACCGGCGTGTATTACCCCACGGGAGGCGCTATTTGCCGCCTGGTCAACAAGCGGCATGATGACCACGGCATACGCTGCTCAGTCGAAAGCACAGGGGGCTCAATCTACAATCTCAATACCATTCGGCGCCGCGACTTGGATATGGGTGTGGTCCAATCGGACTGGCAATACCACGCTTAATCATGGAACCGACCAATTTGAACCGATGGGTGCTTTTCCCGAGCTTCGGGCAGTGTTTTCAGTTCACGCGGAACCGTTCACGGTGGTCGCACGAGCCGACGCAGACATCAACCAACTCGGCGATCTCAAAGGCAAGCGGGTAAACATCGGCAATCCCGGATCGGGTCAACGCGCCACCATGGAAGTAGTCATGGAATCCATGGGATGGACACGGAAGGATTTCGTTCTTGTATCCGAATTAAAGTCGGCGGAACAGTCGCGTGCCCTTTGCGACAATAAAATCGACGCGATGGTATTCACGGTCGGCCATCCATCTGGATCCGTCAAAGAGGCCACAACCTCATGTGACGCCGTCGTAGTGCCGGTGACCGGCCCCGAGATCGACTCCTTGATCGCCGCTCGCCCATATTATCGATACGCCGTAATTCCAGGCAGGCTGTACCGCGGGAACGACGACGACGTATCCACTTTATTCAATACAAGACCAACGTTTTTGCAAGAGCCAATTAGGTTCAGGGCCGATGTTAAAGCACTTTCACTGGTATTGTCGGCCTCTACGACCATTACGATTTGGCCGACATATAGTGCGAGAACGCTGGGTTCGCTGCTCGCTAGCAGCGGTGGGGCATCGAAAACGATCACTCGGTCTGAGTAACGCTTGGCCAAATCCTCCACTACCTGAACCATTCGCTCACTTGGAGACCTCTAAATACTCTGAT